>PCTK01000189.1:5009-5801 GCA_002786505.1 Nitrospinae bacterium CG22_combo_CG10-13_8_21_14_all_47_10
AGTTGGATATGCAAGACATTGGCTGTGACTTTTATACATTCTCCGGTCACAAGATGTATGCTCCCAGTGGTGTTGGCGGGGTCTATGGCAAGATGGACTTGTGGGAAGAAATGCCGCCTTACGTGACCGGCGGAGACATGATAATGCAGGTAACGTTGGAAAAAACCACCTACGCCAGGCCGCCCGCCCGTTTTGAAGCGGGAACGCCACCTATCACGCAGGTGATTGGCCTCGGTGCCGCCGTTGACTATCTGAACGAAGTCGGACTGGATAAAATCGCCGATTACGAAAACGCGCTCCTCGAATACGGCACCCGGTTGTTCAAGGATATTGAAGGGGTGCGAATTATTGGCAACGCGCGCCATAAAGCCAGCATCATTTCTTTTTATATGGAGGCCGCGCATCCTCATGATGTGGTCACCCTGCTTGATCAGGACGGCATTGCTTGCCGGGGCGGGCATCACTGTGCCCAGCCAACCATGACCCGCTATGCGGTGCCAGCCACAACCCGGGCTTCAATGGCTTTTTATAATATGCCGGAAGAGCTGGACGCGCTGGCCGAAAGCGTGAAGAAATGCATTCGTTTTTTCTCTGCTGAAGAATGAGTGCCTGGAATGTTAAACCTTAACGCGAATCAATAGCCCGTATTATCAGGTGATAGCCTTCAGGATATCACTACTCTTGTTCTGAAGCCATTCTCAGCATTTCATCTAAAAGGGCTTTTAGGTATGGACATTTTTGATATGCAATATTGGGGTCAAGTTTTGAAAAAAGGTTTATTCCACAAGTGGT
>PCTK01000135.1:0-3474 GCA_002786505.1 Nitrospinae bacterium CG22_combo_CG10-13_8_21_14_all_47_10
GGGAATGACATAATACGTCTACCTTCCTCTAACTCATGCAATATGCGGGTTAACAACCTATAACCATCATAGGGATATCGTGTTAACGAAAAATCAAGAAGATGTTACAGTCCCGTTACTTTTTGTCGCAGAAATTTTAAATGGGGTTATTGGAGGGAGGGCGAAAGGCAGTCATCAAATGGGAAATGCTCTGACAGCGGGAAAGGTCAATCACATTTTTCAAACCGGTAGCCTACACCGCGGACAGTTTTGATATATTTCCCCGCTTCTTTTAATTTGGAACGCAACCTCTGGATATGCGTGTCAATGGTTCGGGAAAACACCCCATCCCCATACTCCCAAATTTGCTCAAGAAGAAAATCCCTGGTTTTTATTCTTCCCGGATTTTTAATCAGGTAAGAAAGCAGTTTGAACTCCGTCAAAGTCAACTCTACCACTTGCCCATCAATTTGGACCTCATGCCTGCCCAAATCAATGGCTAATGGCCCAACCTGAATATACTCAGAAGCCCCCGGGTTATCCTGGAAATGAAAAATACGTTTAAGCAAGCCCTTTACCCTGAGAATCAATTCTCTTGGATTATAAGGTTTGGTAACATAGTCATCGGCGCCAAATTCCAAACCTAAAATCCGGTCCACTTCATCGTTGCGGGCAGTGAGCATGATAATTGCCAGATCCCGAGTCTTATCATCGGACCGCAGAGCCCTGCAAACATCCATTCCATTCATCCGCGGCATATTAACGTCCAAAATAATCAGGTCCGGCAAACTGGCTCTTATTTTAGCGAGAGCCGCCTCACCATCAGGAGCCGTTTCTATCAGGTAGCCTTCTTTGCGGAGCTTTAATTCCAAGGCCGCCAAAAGCTCCTCATCATCATCGACTAAAAGGATTCGGTGGGTCATATTTTCCCTGATTCTAAAAGAATTACTCTAAAAACTACTTTTACCATTGACTAAACTTATCGACCGAAAGAATTTCATGCAATCCTCGACAATCCAGTCAATGTGTGACAGAAGGCCATGGTCAGAATCAAGTTCCTTTAATTGGCACCACGGGCGCAGGGTGGCAAAATCCCTGGACTCCTGAATATTAACCGTTTCATCATGCAGTCCATGAACAATGCGAATTGGAATATTGCGGGTTAGTGTTAGAGATTCCCAGTTTGCGGCATCACGAAACAGGCCCGTCTTTAAATTCACATCTGCATTGTAACTGTAATGGAACACCCTAATCAAGTCGGGAGTCCCAGCAAGACAATTCTTGTCCCAGCCCAAATTTTCCATCCATCGATTGAGAAAATTAAAACCAGGAGCCATAAGGTAAAGGGCTTTTATTTCTTTTCGGGTTTCTGCGACAAGTGTCGCGATATAGGCCCCCATACTGCTTCCTATCAAGGCGAAATCGGCATCGGGTTTCTTATCAAGAATAGCTTGAACCAGTGAAATTTGCTTTGTCAGGGTCAGGTTTTCGAAATCTCCCTGTTGAAGGTCAGGAATAGTGAGGGACAGCCGGGCTTTTTCGAAGTGACTTTTGAATACGCAAGCTTTTTTAGAACTCGGTCCCGATGCAAACCCATGCAGGTAAATGAACTCTGTCATCCCGAAACACCCTGGCCCCCCTCTCCCTTTTCAAGGGATAGTACCCTTTCGCGCATTTTCCATAAAAGGACCACCCCCGGTATCGCGGCCAAAAACGTTATGAGAAAAAACAACAGCCAGCCAAACTCCTCCACAAGAACACCCGATGCTGGACCGACGAATACCCGCCCCAGGGAGGCTAAAGCCGACAACAGGGCAAATTGCGTTGCGGTAAAGTTATGGTTGCACAAAGCCATCAGGAATGCCACGAATGCCGCTGTCCCCATCCCCCCGGCCAAATTTTCAAAAGCGATGGTGAAAACCAGCATGGCATAACTCTTTCCCACCATGGCCAAAACCATAAATGATAAATTGGAAACGGCTTGCAAAACGCCAAAAAGAAAAAGGGCACGAAAAAGACCCAGACGGGCCATGAGAGCACCTCCAAACAGAGCGCCCACTATAGTTGCCCCAAGCCCCATGCCCTTGTTGATCGTCCCAACCTCACCAACACCAAACCCTACTCCACGGATTAAAAAACTTGTGGTCAAACTTCCCGCAAAGGCATCTCCCAGTTTATAAAGGACGATCAGGGCCAGCATCATCCATGCGCCATCACGGGAAAAGAATTCAACCAAAGGGCCGCTAACCGCCTCCCTCATTGTCCCAGGCGGTGTGCCAGGGTCTTCGGGTTCGGGGCCAAGCCAAACCGCCATCATGCCCACAAACATCAAACCGGACATAACCATATAAGTCAAACGCCAGCCCAATATTTCTGAGAGAATTAAAGCCAGCGCACCAGAAATCAGCATCGCAATGCGGTACCCGGTTACCGAAACCGCGGCCCCGAGTCCGCGTTCTTTTTCCCTCAGGACTTCTGCTCGATAAGCGTCAATAACAATATCCTGGGATGACGAAGCAAAAGCCAGCCCAAAGGCAAGAAAAGCAAGAACCCAGGGTACTTTGACAGGCGACACCAGGCTCATCGTGAAAATCAAAATGGCCAATAAGGCTTGAAACACCAATATCCAGCCCCGCCTGCGCCCAAATATTGGAAAGGCAAACCGGTCCAGAAGCGGGGACCAAAGAAACTTCAAGGTATACGGCAGACCCACCAGTGTGAACAGGCCAATGGTCTTGATATCAACTCCCTCCACCGTCAACCAGGCCTGCAAGGTTCCTCCCGATAATGCCAAAGGAAGTCCCGAGGAAAACCCCAGAAACAAAACAGTCGCCACCCTGATATTAAATAATGAGAGCATATTTATCTATTTAAATTAACGGTTTGATCTATTTTTATTCACAAATAACATTAGATTAAAACCAATGCCTTTTTGTTTCTCAAACACCTTATAACATTAACACTAAGGAGTTTCAGGAATTTTACTTCAAACACCTGCTTGATTTTGCCAGTATGGGCAATTGACATCTGGTAACATCATTCAATAAACTTAATTTATAGAGTGATGATTCCAACACGGGGGATTACCTATAAATTCTTGTTTTTATATAACCTTTTATTGCTTTTTTACCGATATGCAGATGAACCTGGAGACCAAATTATGAAAAATATGGAATCCCTGCAATTGGTTAAAGAGCAACTCAAAATAAAGACCATTGAGTTGCGCAAATCCAATGAGGAAAAAGGGAAAGCCACAAAACAAATTAAGGACTTAATCAACTTCAATCAAGCCGAGGTCAAAAAACTCAAAGAAAACGTCAAGCAGGCGGAAGCAGAGGCCGCCGAACAAAAAAGCCTGGCTGAGGCGGCTCGCCTCGCAAAACATGCCGGAGTCGAAGCGAGCAAAAAAGAAAAAGAGGAAGAGGAAGCCGAAATCGCCGCGCGTTTAGAAGCCAAGCTGGACGAAAAAACAAAGAACAAAATGGTGGAGCTTAC
>PCTK01000135.1:3486-4804 GCA_002786505.1 Nitrospinae bacterium CG22_combo_CG10-13_8_21_14_all_47_10
TGCTCTCCGAGAACGAATTGAGACCGAAAAAAAGACCAATAGTAAGTTTTCCCGAGAACGGGATGTTTTGATGAAAGAACTAAAACGTCTCCGTCAGGACACTGGAACCACGGATAACCTGAAGAAGAAGATTGAGGACCTTAAGAGCGAACTGGTAAAGGCTAAAAAAACTTCCATGACATCGGGTGCCGTCACAGAAGATATTGTAAAGGAAAAAGACGCGCTCATCAAAAAATATGAAGACATGCTCTATGGCGGCATGGATGCCGGGGAAGATGGCATGTTGCCATCGGAAATTATTCAGGAACTGAAAGAAGAGGTCGAGGACCTCGAAAAAGAACGCCGTAAAATGATCGTTGAGATGGAAATGCTCAAAGAAGACAATGCAGAAATGGATATGAAAATCACCTTGATGGAAGAAGAAAAAGGCCGCTCCGGAAAAGGGGGTGGTGAAAGCGGTGATTTTCGCCCGGTTGAAGGACGATCTGCCCAGACTTCAGAGTTTTCTGGGGGACTGGAAAACTTCCTCATCACCTATTCGGACATGATCACCCTTATCCTGGTTGTATTTGTTTTGATGTACAGCGTTTCCAAACTGGATGAAAACAGGTTTGCCGAGGCTCTCTCCTCTTTCCAGACCAAAAGAATGCGTATTGAGAGCGTCAATGTCCGCTTGAGCAAAGCAGAAATGAAAATGCTTGAACGGGTAAGGGAGTTGGTCAAAGATAACGTTGACGCGGAAAGTCTTGCACGTAGTGACACGCGAACCATCCTGCACCGCCTTCCCACCTCGGACCTTTTCGCCCCGGGAGAAGCCTTCTTCAATGAGGGTGCGGAAGACCTGATCATTTCTACCATTGCGGAAGATATGAAAGAAGGTGTCAAGCAGGTTCTTGTTGACGGTCACACCGATAATGTCCCCATGAAAAGTGACAAGTATCCCTCCAACTGGGAACTTTCAGCCGCCAGAGCCTCAAAAGTGGCAAGATTTATTATAGAAAAAATGCGGTTTCCCCCTGAACGTATGGTCGTCACGGGTTATGGGGAATTCCGCCCCCTTAAAGAAAACACCAATGACGACAACCGCGCGGCCAACCGCCGGGTCGAGATTAAAATATTAAAAGCGCTTGAAGTTGCGAAAGAGGAATCCCAAAAAACAAAAACTGATACAACTGGGGGAAAAGTAACGCCTTCTCCTTTAAGCTTGAAACAACCAGCGAATCAGGCATTGGCAGAATAGTCAGCCTATTAATATCTTTGAGGAAGTTTTTTAGCAGTTTTTGGAGTAAAATCATCATTAACAGGGTGCTGAAAAACT
>PCTK01000221.1:60-514 GCA_002786505.1 Nitrospinae bacterium CG22_combo_CG10-13_8_21_14_all_47_10
ACTCCCTTCACCGCTGATATAGATTCCGGGGAGGTCAAAGCTGTCGCGCAACATTACCGGGATGGTTTCTTTGGTGCAGTTTTCCTGAGCTCCCTGATCCCTCCAGAGATGTTGGCAGGCCTGATGGAATCGAGTCAGACTTCCATTAACCATCTCATTCAGGGATTGATCGCGCGCGCTCATATAAACAGGGCCTCGCCAAACATTAATGGCAAAAAGCCCACCCGCAAAGATGGCAATGCCGATCAGTTTATTTTTAAACTTTTTGCTCATTACCAACTTGTTTTTATTTTTCCTCCCAGGTTTCCTGAATGAAAGAGTAGGTGCGGTGTGTCAAGTGACAATGCTTGCATCCTGTTTTGCCGAGAAGCCCGACATTTTTCCAGAACTGTCCGGGGTTAGGTTCCTTGGCATTGAGTTCTTTAGCAAGACCCGCAAAAGCAGTGTCTGCGTC
>PCTK01000221.1:541-936 GCA_002786505.1 Nitrospinae bacterium CG22_combo_CG10-13_8_21_14_all_47_10
GTCGGTAGTGTGGCATTTGGAGCAGGTGGACTTTAACTCCACATACTGGGACTTGAAAGTTTTTAGCGCCTTGGCAGAACGGTCATATTGGCCTTCGCCAAAATTAACAGTGACTCCCTTGAAGGAGGAAGAAACTTGCCCCATATAATCATCAAACCCCATTTCCTTTTCGCTGACAGGGTCGGTAACCTTGATTTTATGGAAACTGGGCCAATGGAACTTAGTCCAAACCGAGACTTCCTGCTCGGCGTGGCATTTGCCACAGGTTTTTCCGAGACCTCCTGAAGCTTTTCCCGCTTTGGCGATGTCATGGGTCTTAGCGGCTTCAGCAAAGGCTTCCGCGGCTTTAACGTCGAAATAGTCCTCCCATTCCGGAACCATTTCAGAAGTCTTTT
>PCTK01000221.1:982-2148 GCA_002786505.1 Nitrospinae bacterium CG22_combo_CG10-13_8_21_14_all_47_10
ATCTTTTTCCTTCAGGTTCACAAACACTCCGCCGAAATGCGTACTCATCTTGTGCATTTGCTGGATCCATTTAGGTTCCTTGCTTTCGGGAGGATAGTATTTTGACAAGGAGGCTGGCGGTTCTTTAATAATCATATCTTTGGCTTGAGCCGGGAGAATCATCAACAACGTGATCGCAATGAACAATGAAAATTTTGAGGCAAATTTCATAAGTTTTTCCCTATAAAGAAATAAAATGGAGTTCCTTGAAGCTTACTTAAAATGGGATCTGTCAATCAAATATTATTTCGGTTCGGACCGGACAGATTTTTCCCAGACCAGTTCTTTTTCTTTCGACCATGCCGGTTGGTATTTTAAAACAATGTTGGCCTGGCTCACCGGATTGAAAAGACGATACTGAAAGTCCGCTTTTTTATTGAAAGCCAAAGCTGTTTCCTGCTGGGGAGCCAGAATTTCTTTGGCCTGATCCACCTGTTCTCCCGCCTCATTGAAAAAAGTGATATAGAGATAAAGCCTGGGGTCGCCGTTGTCGGCGGTGGGCACAGCATGCGGAATGGTTTTGTTTAACAAGCTCAGGTTGAAAAAATTATCCTTAAACCCCGCGTCCATGCGAATATCTTTCTCGGTTAAGTCACCATGTAAAAATTTATGGTTCCCCACCCACTTTTTTTGATGTAGCAGACTTAAAGGAAGTTTCTGTGTCAACCGACCTTTTTTGCGAGGCATGTGGCAGTCCTGGCAGGTGTCTTCGACTCCCGTTTCTTTCCACTCCTTCAAAGTTTTTTCATGGCAGGAACCACAAAAACTGGATCGTACGTAATCTGGATTACGGTGAGTAGGATGCGGCAGGGCAAGCAGGTCATAGGGTCCATTCATCTTGCCATCCACAAAATGACAGGAAACGCAGTAGATGCCCTCATCGCGCCGGTCCAGCCTGGGGCTGGGTTTTTCCCCTTTAACCGACTCGGGGATATGGCAGGCCAGGCATTTTTCTTTGGTACGATTATCAGACGCCTCAATATAAGTTTTGCTGGTCCAGGAGATGGAATGCCGGCTTTCCTTCCACGCTTCATAAATGTCCTGATGACATTCGGAACAGCGTTTGGCTTCGGGTCGTTCTAAAAGAGCCTTGTCGCGAACCAGCTCCAGAGCAGACTCCGGGATCC
>PCTK01000221.1:2229-2371 GCA_002786505.1 Nitrospinae bacterium CG22_combo_CG10-13_8_21_14_all_47_10
GGATTTGGGTTGAAAGTTTCATCAATGGGGAGACGGGAAAAGCTTATTAGGCCGAGCTAACTCTTTGGTCGCCCAAAGACGCTATGGCTCATTGTCTGCGGGTGCAATCCGCTAGAATTGTTTGAGGAAGCGCAGGTCGTTT
>PCTK01000221.1:2414-6139 GCA_002786505.1 Nitrospinae bacterium CG22_combo_CG10-13_8_21_14_all_47_10
AAATGCGCTCAATACCGAGTCCAAATGCGAACCCGGTCCATTCTTCTGAATCGTAGTTGACGAATTTTAATACTGCCGGGTCGACCATTCCGCAACCGAGAATTTCCAGCCATCCGGTTTGCGAACAAACCCGACACCCTTCTCCTCCACAAATGACGCATTCAATATCGACTTCCGCGCTTGGGCAGGTGAAGGGAAAGAAGCTGGGACGGAACCGGACTTTTGTGGTTTTCCCGAAAACTTCCTGGAGAAAATTATTCATTATGCCTTTAAGGTGGCTGAAAGAAACATTTTTATCCACCATGAGCCCTTCGATTTGATGGAACATCGGAGTGTGGGAGACATCGGAATCACAACGGTAAACTTTTCCCGGTGCAATAACGCGCAACGGGGGTTCATGGTTTTCCATCACGTGAATCTGTACGGGGGAAGTATGGGTTCGCAACACCGTTTCCCCTTCAATATAAAACGTGTCTTGCATATCCCGTGCGGGGTGGTCTTTAGGAATATTTAAAGCTTCGAAATTATAATAGTCCGTTTCTATTTCCGGCCCCTCGGCCACCTGAAATCCAAACCCCATGAAAATAGCGGTGATCTCTTCCATCACCTGAGTGATAGGGTGCAAGGTGCCGGTGGTTTCCTTTTTTCCCGGCAAAGTGGTGTCAAAGGTTTCACTCTTTGAAGACGGGTGGCTGGCAGATTTGCCAATCTCTTCTTCTCTTTCCTGTAGCAGGTTTTCGACGTACTGCTTGAAGTCATTAATGGTTTTGCCCAGTTGCCGCTTCTCATCCGGAGAAGCCTGGCGCAGGTCTTTCATAAGGGCCTGGACACAGCCCTTTTTCCCCAGAAAATCTATGCGAAGTTGTTTGAGTTGTTCCGGTGCGGAGGTAGAACGGATTCGGGAATCGAAGTCGCTCCGGTGTTTTTCGATGGCTTCAATCATGGGCGTGTCACCCGCGTGCCGCAGGGGCACGGAGTAATGGTTTTATTGAGCAAACAAAGATTCATTTGGCGGAAGCCCCAGGGGCTTGGGGCTTCCAGCGATGTTTGCCGCGAAAAAAAGATACTGTACGCTGAGTCCTGCGTCACGCTGGTTAACCCAGTTGGGCGCGTGCGGTTTCGGTCAGGGTTTTGAAGGACTCCTGATTGTGGATCGCCATATCAGAAAGAACTTTTCGGTCAAGCTCAATAGAGGCTTTTTTCAGTCCATACATAAACTGGCTGTAGTTCATACCTTCAGCTCTGACCGCGGCATTGATCCTGGCAATCCAAAGGCGGCGGAATTCGCGCTTGCGGTTTTTCCGGTCGCGATAGGCATAGCATAAACCATGTTCAACTGCCTCGCGGGCTTTGCGGAAACAGGTGCTCCGCACACTGCGGTAGCCTTTGGCCAATTTTAAGATTTTTTTACGTCGATTTCGGGCGACTGTCCCGTTTACTGCTCGTGGCATTTTGAAATTCTCCGTCTGGCCCAATGGTATCGCTTCGGGGCATGAAAGCCAATGAAGTGATACGACACATGGGAGGCAAAATTTATTTTCGCCGGATTAAAATATTAAAAACCAGCCCAGGCTAGTTAGGGAGCAAAGCTCTGATTCGTTTTGCGTCTCCGGGTGCCATTATGCTGGATTTTCGCAAGTTCCTTTTTCTTTTAGTCGTTTTACTTGTCAGAATATGGCTGGTGAAAGCGCTGTTCTTGCGGATTTTACCGGTGCCTGTTTTGCGAAACCGTTTGGCGGCACCTTTATTAGACTTCATCTTTGGCATTGTTAACTCCGTGTTCTATTTATTTTTGCTCAGGGGCTGGCAATTTACCGGCGCAACTCAACCATTCCCCTTTTAATTACGTTTGTTTCTGTTCGGGTTTCTCGGTCGACGCGACCACAGGTTCAGTAACCGCCTGTGCTTTAACCGATCCCCCTTTTTTTGTTTTTGTGTTTTTCGGGGCCAGAATCATAACCAGGGTTCGCCCTTCCTGCTTGGCCTGCTGTTCAATGACAGCATCCTCTTCCGTGGCCTCGGCAACCCGTTGCAACACCTTCATCCCAAATTCACGATGAACGATCTCACGACCCTTGAAGAAAATCACCACTTTGGCTTTGTCACCATTTTCCAGGAACCGATGCACATTCCGCAATTTGAAATCGAAATCGTGCTGGTCGGTATTTGGACGAAACTTGACTTCCTTGACGTGAATGACTTTCTGTTTCTTTTTAGCTTCGTGTGCCTTTTTGCTAGACTTATACTTGTGCTTGCCGTAATCCATGATCCGGCAAACAGGCGGGTTAGCAGTTGGTGCCACTTCCACGAGGTCCAAACCTTGATCTCGTGCCATGTTCAAAGCTTCCTCTGTGGGTAAGGTGCCCAGAGGCTCCCCGTCATCACCAATCACGGATACTTCTCGTACCCGAATCATTTTATTTATACGCTGTTTATTATTAATTTAAATCCAACCTTCCATAAAAAATTAATCTTCAGATTCAATCAACCGGGAATCAATGGCAGAATTTAGTTCACTCAGAAAGGACTCGAAATCGAGGGTCCGGGTTTCCTTGGAACGCCGCTTGCGAACACCCAGAGTCTGGGATTCAACTTCTTTATCCCCTAAAACAACCATATAGGGAATTTTCTGTAATTGGGCCTCCCGTATCTTGAACCCAATCTTCTCATTTCGCAAGTCTTTTTCTACCCGAATGCCCGATTCTTCAAACCGTTGGGCCAATTTTTCGGCATATTCGGCCTGATTATCGGTAATCGTTAAGAGAATGACCTGCACTGGCGCCAACCATAATGGGAAGGCTCCGGCATAATGCTCAATCAGACAACCAAAAAAACGCTCCAGCGAACCCATTAAGGCGCGGTGAAGCATTATTGGCCGATGGCGTTGACCATCTTCCTCAATATAACTTATGTCGAAGCGTTCGGGAAGATTAAAATCGACCTGCACCGTCGAAACCTGCCAATATCGGTTCAGGCTGTCCTTGATTTTGATGTCGATTTTCGGGCCATAAAAAACGCCTTCGCCGGGGTCGACTTCGAAATCCAGCTTTTTGTTGTTCAGGGCATTTTCCAACGCCTTGGTGGCGGTTTCCCAGTCCGCGTCCGCACCGACATATTTATCGGGCCGGGTGCTCAAATAAATTTTGTACTCAAAGAACCCGAACGATTGCAGAATAAAAACGATCAAATCGAGAACCTTGGTGATCTCCTCTTCAATCTGCGCCGGACGGCAGAACAGATGCGCGTCATCCTGCGTGAACCCGCGTACACGGAGCAGGCCGTGCAGAACCCCTGATCGTTCATAACGGTAAACCGTTCCCAACTCGCCATACCGCACCGGCAGGTCACGGTAGCTTCTCAACCTGGTTTTGTATATCTGGATATGGAAGGGGCAGTTCATCGGCTTCATGACATACTCCTTGCCCTCAATATCCATATTGGAGAACATGTTCTCCTTATAGAACTCGGTATGGCCACTGGTCTTCCACAGGTCGATCTTCGCCGCATGCGGACTGATGACCATCTCGTAACCGTGCCTGAAATGTTCTTTCTTCCAGAAATCTTCCATCAAATGGCGGATGCGCGCGCCTTTCGGGTGCCAGAGAATGAGGCCCGGCCCGATTTCGTCCGAAACCGAATACAAATCAAGTTCTTTGCCCAACTTGCGATGGTCGCGTTTTTTGGCTTCTTCCAGCCTTTTCAGATAAAGCCGGAGTTCCTTCTCG
>PCTK01000110.1 GCA_002786505.1 Nitrospinae bacterium CG22_combo_CG10-13_8_21_14_all_47_10
AACTTCCTGCCACTTCCATATACTCGTGGTGTCGGAGCTGGTAATTTATGTAATAAGGAGGATCAAAGACATCGATTTTCATTTGATCCATGGAACGGTTCAATTCCTCGTTCATCGCGTAAAAAACAGGGTCCGGATCAGCAACCATCGCGTCCGTAACGGAAAATGAAACCGGGAAGGAAAGTGCCGCAAAACACCAAATTCTCATGAATATGTTCATATTCACCCCACCACAAAAAAAATAGAAACGCTATAAATTGTACCCTAAAACAAAAAAATATGAGACAATATCTTCGTATAAGGTATTTATTTTGATCGCCGCAAAGGAAAACCCTTTCCCCCGAAAGCCATAACTATATGAAAATTATATAGTTGTTGCTTTCAAGAGAGCCTTCCCTTTAATTAAAATTTGAACCTGTAGCTATTGACAAAACCCAAGTGGGTCATTATATTTTCTATCTTGTTTAATGGAATAAATTCATGACTTTAAAGGAAAAACTCCTTGCCGATATGAAGGAGGCTCTTAGATCCAAAGATTCACTAAGACTCAATACCATCCGTAGCGTAATTTCTGCCATCAAAAACCAGGAAATCGACCTCCGCAGAGAGTGCCAGGAGGATGAGATTCTCTCTCTGGTGACCCGTGAGGTGAAAAAAAGAAAAGAGGCATCTGCCCTTTTTAAACAGGGAGGGCGCACCGATTTAATGGAAAAGGAAGATCAGGAGTTGGTAATTTTGCAGACCTATTTGCCGGAACAAGTCTCGCAAGAAGATTTACGCAAACGGATACAAGAAGTGATCGCAGAAACCGGAGCCGAAGGGATGAAAGACTTTGGCAAAATCATGAAAGTCCTGGTTCCCGAATTCAAGGGAAAAGCGGATAACGCATTGATCAAGGACCTGGCAGGTGAGTTTTTAAATTAGTGTTTTGGCAGTTGAAAACCCCTTTATAAAACATTTTCAAACCTGGTCTTGCCAGATCAGGTTTTCCAAGCGATCCTATTTTGAAAATTTCAGTCCCAGATAATATCATTGATGAGATTCGTGATCGATCCGATATCGTTGCGGTGATTTCCGATCATGTGGTGCTCAAAAAAGCCGGCAAATACTTTAAGGGTCTTTGCCCCTTTCATTCCGAAAAAACGCCGTCCTTTTCAGTCAGCCCGGAAAAACGCATTTACCACTGTTTCGGTTGCGGCACCGGAGGCAATGTTTTTAAATTTATCATGGGAATACAGAACATTTCCTTTCCGGAAGCACTCAAGCTTCTGGCTGAGCGTGCAGGCGTTCCCCTGCCCCGCAATACCTCCGGGCATTCCGTTGACCCCAGGCAAAAGGAAAGGGACGCTTTACGAAAACTCAATGAGACCGCAACACGATATTTCCAGTCCCTTTTGAAAAATCCGGAAGCCGGGCTGAGCGCGCGAAATTATTTAGCCTCCAGGCATTTTGATCCGGAAATTCTGGAGCGGTACCGCATAGGCTGGTCGGCGCCGACCTGGAGGGGTCTGCTGACTCATGTCCAGCAGAAAAACTCCGTCACCCAGGAGCAACTCCTGCAGTCCGGGTTAGTCATCCAGAAGGAAGACAGTTCCACGGTTTATGACCGTTTTCGCGGCCGGGTGATTTTCCCGATCAAAGACCTGCACGCCAACATAATCGGGTTTGGAGGACGATCCATTAACGAGGAAGACCAACCCAAATACCTCAACTCTCCCGAAACTCTTCTCTACCAGAAAAGTGAAACGCTTTTCGGTATGGATCAGGCAAAACAGGCGATACGCAGGGAGAACCAGGTCATTCTGGTTGAGGGCTATTTCGACCAACTGCGGGCGGTGCAACATGGTATTGAGTATGTGGTCGCCACTTGCGGAACGGCCCTGACCCCAAAACAGGCGGGGACGTTACGAAACCACGCGGAAACAGCCATTCTGGTTTTCGATTCCGACCCTGCAGGCCGCTCTGCCGCCGAAAAAGGATTTGATATCCTGCTGGAGCACGGCTTGAACGTAAAAATCGTTGTCCTGCCTGAAGGTCAGGATCCGGATTCGTTCATCCACGAACAGGGTGCGGAAGTTTTTCTGGAAAAAATCCGCAACGCCCAACCTTTTTTAGAATCTTATATCGATGCGTTGGTCAAAAATTCACCTGGCAAGACCCCGGCAGACAAGGTCCAAATGGCAAATCAGGTGCTTCCGTTACTGACAAAAGTGAAAAACAGTGTGGAACGGACAGCATGGTTGGAAGCTTTCACCACAAAAGCTGAAATTGATGACAAAACATTTTTAAAAGCATTGAAAAATGCATTTACGCAAAACCAAACCCGGCTGGTCGAAAAGGAAAGTGAATTGGCCCCGGTTTTAAATCTGGAGAAACATTTAGTTCACCTGATTCTTTCCGATAAGGAAACGGCCCAGGCTATTTTGTCGGAAATAGATCCTGAAGAGTTTTCAGACCCAGCTTTAAAAAGTATTGCGCAAACCTGTCTGCAAAAAATCAATAACAACGAGGGCCTGAAAATTGATCAACTGCTTGACCAGACCGAAGACCCCGAAATCAGGAATATTTTGTCCCGCCTGGGCCTCGAAGCGGTAGAGTTTGACATGCCAGAGAGGACCATAAAGGACTGTGTCGGAAAATTTAAAAAAAATCACCTGAAATTAAAAATCAAGGATCTAAAATTGCAACGCCTCAATGCCACCAAGGCCGGGCAGGTAGAACGGTCGCGGGAACTGCAGGCACAGCTTCATGAAATGCATTTAGCCTTAACTCATTAGCAGATAGTCACAACACAAACGTGTAATTAGGAGAAATCACCCAGATGGCCACAATGGAAAAACTAACACATGTATCAGAAATCAACCAACTGATATCACAGGGAAAGGAAAAAGGGTATTTGACCTATGAAGAGGTCAATGATGTCCTGCCCTCTGATGTTGTGACCCCGGAACAAATCGACGACCTCATGCACCTTTTTGGTGAAAATGAAATAGATATCGTTGACACCACCCTTAAAGGCGAAAAAATAGCCGCCGCAAAAGAAGACGGACGCGATAAGGACAACTCCGATGACGAAACCCCGGTTGCCAAAGCCGATTCAGTTTCCATCGACGATCCTGTCCGACTCTATCTGCGTGAAATGGGAACCATTTCTCTGCTCACTCGCAAGGGAGAAGTTGAAATTGCCAAGAGAATTGAAGCCGGGCAACATGAAGTGCTCGCCGCAGTAGCTGGTTGCGCCGTCACAACCCGCGAGTTGGTTGCCATGGGAGAAAAAGTTAAAAAAGGCGAAATCCGAATCTTCAGCCTGATCCAGAGTCCTGAGCCGGAGGAAAACAAAGAGCAGTCTGAAAAAGATGAAACCAAAAAATTCCTTAAAAAAATAAAAAACCTGCAGTCAGAATTCACCAAGCTTGAAAAACTCCAGGCGAAAGTTGCAAGCGGAAAATCGGCTGATAAAACACACGATAAAGTCTCCGAGCAGTTACAAAAACAGCAAAAAGAAGTTGAAAAAATCATTGCCAGCCTAACTCTCTCCGTCGATGAGATGGACACCCTCATCGAAAAAATTTATGCGATCGCCGCAGAGTATCGGGAAGCCGGAAAACAGGAACGGGATATTGAAAAACAATTGGGCATTTCCCTGATTGGAGTCAAGAAACTGGCTAAAAACTGGACCAAACAGAAAAGTGTTAAGGTCCCGAAGGGAAAAGTGATCACCCGCGCCCAGTACGACAATTTCCTTAAGCAGGTTCAAAGCGGACGCCGAAAAATAAAAAAAATAGAAAAGGATACGGAAACCAGTAAAGACAGCCTGCTTGCCACCGTCAGGTCCATTGCCCGTGGTCGCGTTAAAGACAAAACAGCCAAGCGGGAGTTAGCAGAGGCCAACCTCAGGCTGGTGGTCAGTATCGCAAAAAAATATACCAGCCGGGGACTTCAGTTTTTAGACCTGATTCAGGAAGGCAATATCGGTCTCATGAAAGCGGTGGATAAATTTGAGTACCAGCGGGGCTACAAGTTTTCGACTTACGCAACCTGGTGGATTCGGCAAGCCATCACCCGCGCTATTGCCGACCAGGCCAGAACTATCCGGATTCCTGTTCATATGATCGAAACCATCAATAAACTGATTCGGGTATCCCGGCATCTCGTCCAGGAACTGGGACGTGAACCTACACCCGATGAAATCGCCATCAAAATGTACCTGCCTGTGGACAAGGTTCGAAAAGTTTTGAAAATCGCTAAGGAACCCATATCTCTTGAGACTCCCATCGGCGAAGAAGAAAATAGTCATTTGGGAGATTTCATCGAGGATAAAAAAGTCCTTTCGCCTATCGACTCGGTTGTCAAAAAAGACCTGAAGGAACAGACCTTGAAAGTCCTTTCGACTCTGGCATCGCGGGAGGAACGTGTATTACGTAAACGGTTCGGCATTGGGTTGGATTCTGAACATACGCTTGAAGAAGTCGGGCAGGATTTTGCAGTCACCCGCGAGCGTATCCGGCAGATCGAAGCCAAAGCTTTGCGCAAATTACGCCACCCCAGCAGAAGCAAAAAATTACGCAGTTTTATTGAAAACTGATAAGTGTGGGCCTATAGCTCAGTTGGTAGAGCCCCCGGCTCATAACCGGTAGGTCGTAGGTTCGAATCCTGCTGGGCCCACTCCTAATCAGAGGTTAAATTTTGTCTCCGGTCAGAACTTTTAATTCCAGATCGAATCCCCCCCGAACCTCCACTCTTTGCCAAAGATTGAGAAAAAGCGAGATCCTTCTTCACCAAGGCTCATCAGGATGACAACACGATGGTTTCTGCATGTCATTCTGAGCGTAAGCGAAGACGTGGTATTTCACCTTAGCTTTCGTGCCCGGAACGGGTAATCTCCCGGTGTTATGCA
>PCTK01000183.1 GCA_002786505.1 Nitrospinae bacterium CG22_combo_CG10-13_8_21_14_all_47_10
TGCCTTTTTGTTTTTCTCAGGTTTTACCCCCGTCCAATTCGCCCGCATAATTATGACACAGCCTCTCATCAGGCAGGGGCAACTCTTTGTTCTCCAGAGACAGCTATTGCTCGTTGGCCCCGCGCCCAGTGGCTCCCCCGCTGGGGGTGGCGATTTTAACATTTGGCGATTTCAAACCAAAAAACGGAACCAGCGCATTAGGCACTGACAATTGCCGGTACAGGGCGTGAAACTCCTCATCTGAAATATCCTGCTTCAACAATTGTTGAATCTGGTCGGCGGACACCATCTGTTGTGAAGGCTCATCAAACATGGTGACCCCTACACCCACCCAATGGGAATGGACAAACTGCTGTTGCACCAAACTTTCAACACCGGTGCTGTAGTTCAGGGCTTTCTTGATGATGTGCTGGGCGATGTAGGCCGGCACGCACCGCCCCACCGCGAGAACTTTTGAAGTCTCACCCATGGGGAACACCTTCAAGGTAACACGGGTGGACCCCATCTCGCCAAACTCCTTAAAGATCTTTTTACTCTGCTTGCGAAATGATTTGGAAATATAACCTTCAATTTTGATGTGTTTTTTATCCACGGGCGCGCATTTTTCCTCCGCAAAACCCGGAGACGCGCTCATCATCCCCACAACCACCAAAACAGGAACCATCCGTATTCTAAATTTCCGCAATAACTCACTGACCTGCTGTTTTTTAAATTGCATCATGAATTTTCCTGTTTCTCCGGTTTGAGGCAAATCCTCTGTTATAATAGTTCAACCCCAACGGTCTGGCCTACGGGGTCGTTTGTTTTTTCATGAATTCTTCAGCGCTTTGCTCGCTTGAAAAATAATATTCCTTGCCATTGATGGTTTTTTTGATAGCCTCAGATTTCGGGATATACACCCCATTATTGGGGTCCATAACCATTTCTGTCGGCTCCGGTTGCGCGTTTTTTGCGGGAAAAAGCGCACGCGCAAGAAGAATCAACAGAACTACGGCAATTCCAAATAGTGCTAATCGGGCCATGAGGTTATTCTAAAGTTTTGTTGCGCGAAATACAACCCGGCAGAAATTGCTGGCATTTTTACTAATCTATACTTTTAACCATGGACGACGAAACAACCGCAGATAAACCCGATGAAACCCGGTTACCTGCCATCCGGCCAAAAGGGTCCCTGGTTCCACTCGATCCTTTTTCCGCCTACCTTCAGGAGGTTCGCAAATATCCTGTCCTGACAGAGGAGGAGGAGAAGGAACTGGCGATCCGCTATAAAGAAACCGGCGATTTGGAGGCGGCCTATAAACTGACCACGGCTAACCTTCTGCTGGTGATTAAAATCGCCATGACATTCAAACGCGAATGGCAGAACCTCATGGATTTGATTCAGGAAGGCAATGTCGGCCTGATGAAAGCGGTTAAAAATTTCGACCCTTTCCGTGGCGTAAGGCTTTCTGCCTATGCCACATGGTGGATCAAGTCCTATATCCTTAAACATATCCTTGATAACTGGCGGCTGGTGCGCGTGGGCACCACCAATGCCCGGCGAAAACTGCTGTTCAACCTGAAAAAGGAAAAGGAAAAACTGGAGCAACAGGGGTTTGACCCCACCACAAAACTGCTGGCCGAACGGTTTGGCGTGGAAGAGGGAGAAATTATTGACGTCTCTGCCAGCATTGGAGCCATGGATGTATCCATCGACACTCCCGCCAGGCCGGATAGTCCCATGACACCGGCGCAAACTCTTTCGGACGGGCAATCGGTTCAAGACAATGCCGAACTGAAACAGTTTCGGGAAATTCTCAATAAAAATATTGAAAACTTTAAAACCGAATTGAATGACAACGAAATAGAAATTCTCAATCAGCGTATTCTTTCCGAAGAACCTTTATCCTTACAGGAAATCGGCGATCAAAGGGGGGTAACGAGGGAGGCCGTGCGTCAGGCCGAACAACGACTGCTGAAAAAATTTAAAAACTTTATCGAAGAAAACATGCCGGAAGCGGCAGACTATTTCAAAAACTGAGGAGGAGCATTATGAGTACCAGGACCGAAACCGACAGCATGGGGGAGATTGATGTCCCGGCCAGCAGTTACTATGGAGCCCAAACCGCGCGATCATTGATCCACTTTGATATTGGCACTGAAACCATGCCGCGCGAAATCATCCGGGGGATGGGCATCCTGAAGAAGGCTTCGGCCATGGTTAATGCGGAATTAGGGCTTATGCCTGGAAATATCAAGGACCTGATCTGTCAGGCCGCGGATGAAGTGATTGAGGGGAAACTGGACGAACATTTTCCCCTGAGGGTTTGGCAGACGGGAAGCGGCACCCAGTCCAACATGAACGCTAACGAAGTCATCGCCAACCGGGCCATTGAAATCGCAGGCGGGACCATCGGCTCCAAGGACCCTGTCCACCCTAACGATCATGTCAATATGGGTCAGTCTTCCAATGACACCTTTCCTACAGCGATGCATATTGCGGCGGTAGAGCGCATCCGTGACGCACTCATCCCTTCCATAACGACGCTGGCCGGATCATTCCAGAAAAAAACCGACGAGTTTCAGGACATCATAAAAATCGGCCGCACCCACCTGATGGACGCGACACCGCTCACACTGGGCCAGGAGTTCAGCGGATACACCACTCAATTGGAATTTGCTCTCGATCGAATTAATACCTGCCTGCCCAGAATGTATCAAATCGCGCTGGGCGGGACGGCAGTGGGAACCGGCCTCAACTCACACAAGGATTTCGCCGTGAAAGTCGCCAGACAGATTGCCGACCTCACCGGCTGTCCCTTTGTCACCGCTCCCAATAAATTTGAATCCCTCGCGGCGCACGATGCCATTGTCGAGGCCAGCGGTGTTTTAAAAACCATCGCCTGCTCGCTCATGAAAATTGCCAACGATATTCGCTGGCTCGGTTCCGGTCCGCGATGCGGAATTGGAGAAATCATTTTACCTGCCAATGAGCCGGGAAGTTCGATCATGCCGGGGAAGGTCAATCCCACCCAGTCGGAAGCGATGACCATGGTGGCGGCACAGGTGCTTGGCAATGACACCACCATCAATGTTGGAGGTTCCTCCGGGAACTTCGAACTCAATGTTTTCAAGCCGGTGATGATTTATAATCTTCTACAGTCCATCCGCCTGCTTGCCGATTCCTGCCGGTCTTTCAATGACCATTGCGTAATCGGAATTGAACCCAATAGGACACAGATCGAAAAACATCTTAATGGATCGCTCATGCTGGTCACGGCTCTCAACCCTCACATCGGCTATGACAACGCGGCGAAAGTCGCCAAGAAGGCCTATCAGGAAAACAGTACCCTGAAAGAAGCGGCGGCGGCTTTAAACCTGCTCACTGCAGAGGAGTTTGACGAAAAAGTACGGCCCGAAAAAATGATCGGCCCAAAGGAATGAAGGTTGCCGGGTCGGGTTGCTTTTGCGGAACCCGGCCTGGTATCCGGTAAAAGGAGGAGGATAAATGTTACAAAGTTTGGAAACATTTTTAGGAATTGTGGTGGTGCTGGCCATTCTACTTCCCATCATTCTAAAGAAATTGTACTGACCCTGATTGAGTGCTGGCATTTTAAAGTTCTGTTTCAGTCACCCAACCTGTGCTTTCTGCCACAAACCTCCTTTCGGAAACTCGAAAAAAAGCCCCGGCCTGAATACCTCAAAATCATTGAAATACCGCAAAATTAGCCCCTTATCAAGCGTAACTGCAAATTTCTTCCAGCTCTCAAACCTGAAGTACCGGTTTATTTCCTTGCATTTACACAATTCCGTGGTTAGATTTACTTATTAAAATAACACTTATGCAATTTGGTTTTGGCGACATGGACATTCTCAGAGACTTAGAGACCTTGAAAAATATCCCTGTGTGCTCTTTTTTTCAGGAAGCTGAATTAAGACGCGTTTATAGTGCCAGCAAAAGGATAAGTCTGAAAAAAGAACAGGTACTTTTTTCAGAATGCGCTGTTCAGGAAAGCCTTTATATTATTCTCTCGGGACGGTTGGAGGTTTATAAAAAACAAAAGCAAATAGCCATTCGGGAAGCCGGGGATTTTTTAGGTGAAATGGCCTTGCTGGAATCCAAACCCCGTTCTGCCAGTGTCCGGGCGCTTACCGACGCAAGTGTGCTGGAAATCGACAAAGAAACCTTCTTTGAATTTTTCGCTTCGAATCCGAAAGCAGTTTGGGAAATTTTGAAGGTCATCTCAGCCAGGAACCGGGAAGATCTGGAGGTTATCGTCGCCAGCTATCAGGAAATCAAGAACAGCAGAGAAAAATATCGCAGAGTGGTCGACGCAACATCAGACATTATTATCCAGACCGACCCCGAAGGTAAAATCGTTTTTGCCAATAAAGCAGTCAGTTTTTTGGGATTTGATGTGTTTGACCTGATCGGCAAGGATTTCACAAGCTTTTGTGAGGATACACTCTGCCCTACCAGCAGAGCCCATATCCTGACCCGGCGTGTGGGCCCCAGGGCCACAACGGGTATAGAAGTTTCGCTGAAGGTGAACGAACAGTCCACCCTTTACGATATTTGTAATAGTATGAGCTTTTTGCTGACCACAACCGGTATGTGGGATGTGCCACAAGAATTGGTGATAAGAAAAGGTACCCGGAAAGAATTTCAAGGCACCCTTTTAATCGCCCGAAAAGAAAAATACGGTGGCTACCGGATGGTTTAAC
>PCTK01000148.1:0-2673 GCA_002786505.1 Nitrospinae bacterium CG22_combo_CG10-13_8_21_14_all_47_10
TCGCGGCCGCCAAAAGCCAATGAAAATAAATTTCTGAATTGTGAAGAGGTGAGTCCGGACTATCGTCAAAGGCGCAACGACATTAATCGCTTCACGGGTCTCGACCAATAGGCCGCGGGGCCTCGTCGCTCACGGGTCTCGACTAATGGGGCGCGGCGCCTCGCCGCTCACGGGTCTCGACTAATAGGCCGTGGCGCCTCGCCGCTACCAGGAAGTGCGCCAGAGGTCTTGGGAGGATTTCATTTTAAAAAGTTCGTTGATCTTGTCGGTAAAATTTTTGTCGGTAAAAGTTTTGGTGTACTCGTCCCCAGAGCCTCTAAAAGGGTTCCACGACAGGGCCAATCTTTCGATGAACATTTCTTCCAACGGGACGTATGTGATTTTTTTGATGATACTGCTTTCTGCATCCACCAGAATTGCCACCATGTTGTACTCATCCTTTGTATACAGAGCTTCGATGAATCCTGGCGCTTCTTTTTCCTGCTGAGCCGGGTTGCATGGCGTTTCCAGCAACCAGTCTTCGCCCCCGATGGCGAATATGGGAATAGAGGGAAACTCTGACTCCGCTACCAGCTTGGCTTTCCATTCCCCATCGAAGGCCTTGATTTGCGCCTCGGATGGGTGGGGCACTGCGGCGATCAGCAACATTTCACCGTTGGGAGAAAAGGAAAGTCCGCCGCCGTGACCGGCGATGGGCAGGGGGCAGGGCTGGCCTTCCTGAAAACTTACTGTCTGATCCATTTTGTTCATAGTGATTTTCGAAATTTCAGGGTTGAAAAATAACTATTCTGTTGAAGTTGGGAACACTTGTCAAGTTTACAGGTTTATGATGAATTGGGAATAAAAAAGGTTCAACCTACCTCCATCCATTAAACCGGACATTTCTACTTTGGTAAAAACCGGACATTTCTACTTTGGTAAAAACCGGACATTTCTATTTTGGCTGGACAAATCCATTAAACCAGTTGAGTTCTGGTGTCGGTTCGGTTAACCTTACCGATTTAATCCTTTTGACAGCGAAGAACGCTTATGATCGCAACCCTGATTTCTCACGCCTGCATATTGATTCAATCGCGCGATACCACGGTGCTGACCGACCCTGTCTTTTTTGACTACCTGTGGGAGGAGTGCAATGTCCAATGCCCCAGTATAGATCTTGACCGGGCTAAACTCCCGAAAGTGGATATTTTAAATATTTCACATCGGCATCAGGACCATTTTGATATCCGGACACTGGCTTACCTGGCAGGGGGTGCTGACATTTTGGCCCCGGATGCCGTGGTGCTCGCCCCACGCGACGAAATTCTGCTGGAAGTCCTGAGAGAACTGGAATTTAAAAATGTGAATGTGGTGGAGGACTTTAAGACTCTGGAGATCAAAGGGCTGACGTTGACGCCCACACCCTCTTTAAACAAACAGGATTATTTTCCCGAGCACGGTTTGTTGATTCATGATGGCGAGGTGACATTGTGGAATCAGGTGGATACCATCGTTTCGCCGGATATCATCAAGTACATGCACCGCTTGTATGGGCAGTTGGATTTTGCTCATGTTCGCTATTTACCCCTGTTAGAAGGCAACTTTTCGTTTCATAATGCATTGCAATTGCCGATGGAAGAATACGGCTCATTTCTCAAAGTTGCCACTGCCTGCAGGCCGAAATTTGCTGTTCCCGGGTCTGCCGGATTCAAATACCGTGACGAATTCGGGTTTCTCAATCAATACTCTTTTCCAACCACACAGGAACAATTTTTAAGGGATCTTGCAGATTTTTGTCCGGATATCAATAGTAGCGTTTTTTATCCGGGTGACCGGGCTGTCATCACCAGGGAGGGCGTGGAAATTCAAAAGGCGGCTTCAGACTTTGTGAAAATTCGAGAAAATGATGGGCACAAAGTGGAGTTTAAACCCGTGGCCGAGGTTCCACCCATACGCACTCAAACTAAAGACAAAACCGAACATGAAAAACAGTGGCAGGAAGTCGTCGATTTTATCGAAAACCGGTTTGTGGAGTTACTGGTTGCAAAAAAGGCCGTACAAAGTTGGGTGGACTGGAAAGTGGCCTATCAACTTGAAGTGTTTGGACAGGATGGATCGGAAATCTGGTGCCTGGATTTTGCCGGGGAGGATGCGGATATTATCAAAGGACGTATCGGGAAAATCAACCTTTATGAAGGCATTGCCTGTTCTGAACTTTATAGCCTGATTAAAAATGAAACCAGTTGGGACTATGTGGGCATCAACGGGCAGTACCGCACGTTTAAAGATATATACAGAGTTCGGTTGGGAGAGTTTGAGCACTGGACCAAGGTTGATAAAAAATTCCCTCAGCCTTTGACGGAAGTTTTTCCGGCCGGTGCCGAGATGGATCGCGCTAAATTTTTGCGTGATGTGAAACGCTGGAAAGGCAAATCCGTTGTTTGAATTCAGCATTGGCTAAAAGGAAAATTTCTGGTAAGAATAGCCATTGACAGGGTGGGGGCAAGGGGGTAAACTTTCCACCCAATCTTCAAGATAACAAGCAGTTATGAAATTAGCGTGGCGGTGTAGCTCAGGTGGTTAGAGCATACGGCTCATATCCGTAGTGTCGGGGGTTCAACTCCCTCCACCGCTACCAATTTTTTAAGCCCGGATTTTTCGGCGGGGGCAATCCTCTGCGAGAGTCCAGGCAAG
>PCTK01000148.1:2743-4834 GCA_002786505.1 Nitrospinae bacterium CG22_combo_CG10-13_8_21_14_all_47_10
CGAAAATTTACAGTCCCAAACTTAAAAAATACAACTTAAAAAATATCCTTGGACAATTTTGAGAGATCAAGCTATTATTAATGATAATGGTTCTCATTGTTTGCGTATTTACTCCTTGAATTAATGAATCTTCCGCCTGCTGTTGAAATTGACGAGGTCATTTGCCAGTGTTACCAGGTCACTGAAAGCACTATCCGCAATGCCATTGCGAAGAGTGACCTGAAAGATATTGATTCTGTCACTACGGCTTGCGAGGCCGGTGGGGGGTGCCATTCCTGCCATATTCTTATCCAGCTCTTCATCGACCAGCACCGGGAAAAAAACACACCCATGGAAAATCTGGTCCACGATCACGCGCAAAAGGTTAAGAAAAAGGGTATTCTGAGCCGCTTTTTCAAAAGAATTTAAATACAAAGGCCTCGGCTCTCCGCTTATTATTCTTTCAAAACCCTGATCTTTTTGATAATTTGAGGTCTACAATCACTAGCAGGTTGCTGAAAAACTCTCTCTTTTCCCGTCATTCCCGCGCAGGCGGGAATCCAGTGTTTTCAAGGGTAGAGATTACCCGTTCCGGGCACGAAAGCTAAGGTGAAATACCACGTCTTCGCTGACGCTCAGAATGACATGCGAAAGAGTTTTTCAGCACCCTGCTAGTTTTAATAACCCTCCAAAGAAATAAAATGAAACCAGAAAATTTTGTTTTATACAGTGGCGGCGCTCAGGGTGCCGAGACCGAGTTTGGTGTGCAGGCTGAGAAGATGGGTGTGCAAGAGGTTAATCTTACTTTTGAAGGGCACAAAATTTTCCGCTCAAGGGGGGTGCGGGTCCTGACCAGCGATGAATTACTCAAAGGGGACGTCAGTCTTGCCTACATCTCCAAATTGATGAACCGTAAGTTTAATACCGGAAAACTGTTTAAAAAAGTTCTGCAGAGTATTTGGCATCAGATCAATTGCGCCGAAGAGGTCTTCGTAGTGGGGCAAATTCTCGACGACAATACTGTTAAAGGGGGCACCGGTTGGGGAGCAGAGTTCAGCAAGCTGTGCAACAAACCATTGCATGTTTATGATCAGGAACAGGGATCATGGTTCAAATGGAGCGCGGACTCCTGGAAAAAAGAAAAACAGCCCAGGATAAAATCTAAAAACTTTGCCGGGACCGGGACCCGGTTTTTGAATCCTAAAGGTAAAAAAGCCATAAAAGAATTATTTGAATATTCCTTTAAAAAATAAACCAACGTGAAAACCCTCCGCGCCGCTTATTTTGACTGTTACTCTGGTATCAGCGGTGACATGATTTTAGGCGCATTGATTGACCTTGGGGTGGACCCCATGCACGTCCGCAAGGCCCTCAAAACCCTGGACCTTAAAGGGTATGAACTGGAGACAACGCGCGTTCAGCGTGGCCAAATATCTGGCACAAAGGTACTGGTCAAGATAGAAAAATCACAACGCTCTCACCAAAAGGCCCGCAAATATTCTGACATCAAAAAACTGCTTGCCGATTCGGGTCTGCCCGTGACGGTAAAAAAAAATGCTCTGGAAATTTTTAAACGAATTGCCCAGGCAGAAGCGGCGATTCACAAAACTACTTTGGAAAAAATTCACTTTCATGAAGTCGGGGCCGTGGATTCGATTGTGGATGTGGTGGGCGGCGTTTTCGCCATCGAATCCTTGAAACTCGCCAGGATTTATGCTTCCCCAATTAATACAGGTGAAGGGTTTGTCCAATGTGCCCATGGTTGCCTGCCGGTTCCCGCTCCTGCCACATTGAAGCTTCTTAAGGGTGTTCCTGTTTATTCGAGCGGAATAAATAAAGAACTCGCCACCCCAACAGGTGCGGCCATGATCCATTTTTATGCTGAAGAATTCCGATCCCTCCCCGTAATGAAAATTATTGACAGTGGCTATGGGGCAGGGGACCACATCATCCCGGAAATGCCGAACATGCTCAGGATCGTTCTCGGGGAGATGGAGGAGGAACCCGGTGAAGAGCTGGTAATGATTGAAACGAATATTGATGATATGAACCCGGAGTTTTATGAAGGGGCCATGGACTCGTTATTCCAGGCCGGTGCGTTGGATGTGTTCC
>PCTK01000015.1 GCA_002786505.1 Nitrospinae bacterium CG22_combo_CG10-13_8_21_14_all_47_10
GATCGGGAAAAGACAAAGCTTCAAGGCATAGGCCAGTACCCTGGCTTGCGCCAATGCATAGTGGATGTCTGTTTTTCCAAGCCATTCGGTGGTCATAGTACGCACTCCTGGAGAAAGAATCAAAAATGCGCCGACCAAACTACAGAGTGGAAGATAGATGAAAAACAATCGAATTTTGATAGGACGCCAGTTTTCATTTCTCATGAAACACAGGTCGTAAAGAAATACCGCCAGAGGAAATGTCAGGGTGGTTTCCTTGCTAAGGAGCGCAAGGCCAAAGGCCAGCAGGGCCAGGAAATAGAACAGGGGAACGGTTGGTAGCGAATTCCTGCCCCTTTCGCTTCCCATTATAAAAAACAGCAGGGCCAGTAAGTAAAAGAACCCGCCCATTCCGCTGGCCCGTCCTGAAATATAGGTGATGGCCTCGGTGTGAACCGGGTTGAGTGCAAACAGGAGGGCGGTGGTGACGGATATGCCCATCACTACCTTGCGTTCCCATTGAGTGCCCTTGTCCAGGGTTTTGAAGATTATTAGAAGGACAACTGCCGATGATAAAAAATGAAACAGGAGATTAATCAGGTGGTAGCTGAGCGGGCTCAGTCCGCTTAGTGAATGGTTAAGGCTGAAGCTTAAATAGAAAAGATGCCGATATTGGACGGGCCATACATGGTGATAGATTTCAGGATTATAAAATGCCACACGTTGTAAAAGGGCCTGGTCATCAAAGTTGAATGGAGAGAGCAGTGTATTTCCATAGGTGACAAGAATAAGAACCAGCATCGCCAGAATGGAGGATAATAACTTTGCTCTGGTTGAAAAGGTATTACTCATGGTTTTGCTTTTTTTCTGTTTTTTGCAGGATGAAAATCAGGATGGCTATATTGACTATAACGAAAACAAAATAGATGGGAATGAAGTTAGGGATAAGGTTGATCTGAAATACGGGAACCATTGCGGTCAAGTCGAAATAAAAGCCAATTGCAAATAATAGGGAAATGGTCTTGGCCGCAGAGAGGCCGAGTTTTTCCAGTCGGTGATGGAAATGATTGGCATCCTTGGTGAAAGGATGGATTCCTTTAACGACCCGCCTGAAGAAAGCGAATGTGGTGTCCATGATAGGAATCAGCAGGGTAACCACCGGAATGAGGTAGTAAATTTCGTCCGTATGTCCCTGGTTGAGAGGCAGAAGTGTAATGAGGGAAACCAGCAATCCCAAAGGCAGGCTTCCGGTGTCTCCAAGAATTATTTTTGCTGGCGGTAAATTGAAAAAGAAAAATCCCAAAGTGCTTCCTGCCAAAACCACTGCCAAAAAAGAGGCTTCAATAATATCGCGTTCGAGATAGACAAAAACCAGTGTCAGGCAGGAGAAAAAAATGATTCCAGGTGCGAGACCATCCATGCCATCTATCAGGTTGATGGCGTTGGTGATTCCGACGATCCATAATATTGTTAGCAAAATTGAGAAAGGGCCCAGGTCAATCAGGTTGCCGATCCTTTCAATTTGAAAGCCGGAAAAATAAAGAATACAGGCAATGGCGATTTGAACGAATAATTTTAATCTGGGCGGGCAGTTGCTGATGTCATCATAGATTCCCAATAAAAACATAAACCCCACGCCCAGTGTCATAACGGTAAAAAGGTTGACGTTGCGGGCATCGACCATGCCCAGAAATAAGAGCAACCAGAGCGTTATTAGAAACGAGAGGATAACGGCAATCCCTCCAAAGGGGCTGACGCTTTTTCCTGCTGAAACGGGAAAGCGGTTCAAAAGGAATGTTATAAAGTTGACACCTCTTATGGTTTTGATCAGGGTGAAGGTGAGACCAAAAGACAAGGCCAGGGCCACAAAATACCCCGTCAGATAAACCTCTCCAGAAATAGAAAATGTGCCAAATTTCATTTAAGGGCACCCTGGGTTCCTTTAAATACATTGAAGGCGAGCTGAGATAAACATCGCAGTGTTATCGCAATATTGACGATCGCTTTCATCAGCAGGTTATTGCCATGATGCTTCTCGTAATAATGCCTCATGCCACGGTGCCGTTTGATAATAATTTTCACAGGCACTTTGCTGTTGCTGGTGCTGACATGATGGGTAATTTCTGCAAGAGGAAAATACATCACTTTAAAACCATGGTGGCCGATGGCTCGGCACAGGTCCACATCTTCGTTGAACAAAAAATAATGCTCATCAAAGCCCCCCACCTTCTCAAATACCGCACGGGGAACCATGAGGCAACACCCGGATAGCCAATCGACTTCCCGATTCTCGGTGTGGTTGAAATCTTTCATCAGATACCGAACCGTATATGGATTGTTTGGAAACCACCGCGAAAGAAGTGAATAGCGGTTGAAAAATCCGGTCATGAGGGTTGGAAAACGTCTGCAGGAATATTGTACGCTCCCATCCGTATTCAACACCTTGGGGCCCAAAGCGCCAATATCCTGATTGGATTCCAACTGCGCGACCATTTTCTCTATGGCCTGATCGGTTAAAATAGTGTCGGGGTTTAAAAAAAGAAGGATATCGCCCTGGGCCGAAAGGACGGCCTGATTATTGGCCTTGGCAAAACCCACGTTGGCGGCATTCTGGATAACCTTAACTTGAGGATAAGATTCTTTAAGGAATACCATGCCCAGGTCGTTCTGGCTGTTGTCCACAATGATGACTTCGAAAGAAATTTTCCGCAGTGTTCGGTAAACAGACTCCAGGCAACTTTTTAGGGGAGCACTGTTATGATAATTGACGATGATGCAGGAAAGGTTCACGGTGGACTCTTTAAGGGAAGGAAGTTAAGCCGCTCAACTTGAATTATTGCCCAATTTGCTTTGGATTTCAATATGAGACGAAAATGGTTGCCAATACCAAAGCTTCCAACCGGCACAAACTGCGGGGAAAGATCATAGGACTCAAGTCCTTTCACAAAGTTGCCGATTGAGATATGATAACTGGTGATAGCCTGAGACCGGCTGGAGAGAGTCGGGAACACTATTCAATAAACCGGAGAGGAAAAAATGGGTAAAAGGGTTTTGGTTACAGGTGGAGCCGGGTTCATAGGGTCACATACGGTGGACCAGTTGATCCAGCGGGGTGATACCGTTCGGGTTTACGACAACCTCAACCCGCAGGTGCATGGGGAAAACGCTAAAAGACCCGAATACCTGCACCCGGAGGCGGAATTCATCAGGGGAGATGTCCGCGACCGGGACCATTTAAAAAAAGCCATCGAAGATGTGGAACTCGTCATTCACGATGCCGCGGAGGTGGGTGTCGGTCAGTCGATGTATGCCATCGACCAGTACGTTTCCACAAACGTTCAGGGAACGGGAGTATTATGGGACATTCTGGTCAACGAGGAACACAAGGTTGAAAAAGTTCTTGTTGCCAGTTCCATGAGCCTTTATGGAGAAGGTAGCTACCAGTGCCCGGAACACGGAAAAATCAGCCCAAAACCAAGGCCGGAAAGTCAGCTCATTGAAGGCAAATGGGACATGCTTTGCCCAGAATGTGCCGTACCGGTAGCTCCTGTTCCCACTGATGAGGATAAGGAGTTGGACTGCACATCGGTCTATGCTCAAAGTAAAAAAGATCAGGAAGTGTATTCGTTGATGATCGGAAAGGCCCACCAGATTCCTGTGATAGCCTGCCGCTACTTCAATTGTTACGGGCCTCGTCAGTCGCTGAACAACCCGTATACCGGGGCGGCGGCTATTTTTTGTTCGGCGATCAAAAACGATTCTCCACCCCTGATTTATGAAGATGGCTACCAACGCCGTGATTTTATCCACGTTCGGGATCTGGTGCGCGGAAAACTTCTTTTGCTTGATCACCCTTCTGCCAATTATGGTATTTTCAATATTGGTACCGGAAAGCCTTCTTCAATCCTGGATCTGGCCGAAACCCTCATTGAACTTTGTGGTAAAAACTTTCATCCTGATGTGATTTACAAGTTCCGCAATGGCGACATTCGCGATTGTTACGCCGACATTTCCAAAATCAAAACCTTGGGTTTTGCGCCTGAATTGTCGCTCAGACAAGGCCTTGAAGACTTGATTGCCTGGAGCGATAGCCAGCACGCAGTTTCGCGTGTCGGGACTGCCCATCAAAAACTGGTTGAAAAAGGCCTCGTGCTGGATACGCAACCGGTTGCCAGTAAATAGCCATCGTTTCTTTCTCGCCCGCAGTGGAATTCCTCTAGGAGAAACAGCATGACCGAGCGTGGTCAGGAAAGTGTTAGGACTCAACGCCTTATTCTGGGCGGGACTTTGTTTTTTGCCTTTCTCCTGCTCACTCCTCTTGGCATTTTCAATGACTGGATTCCCCCCGGCATCCATAAAGGGTATTACTCGGTAACGACTATTGATGCGGGCGATGACACCGGATATTACGCCTTCCTCCGCTCAGTATTTTTTGACGGCGACCTGGATTTTTTTAATGAGCTTCGTTACGCCCACTCTGAACATTTTATGCCGACGGGTTATGTTTTTAACAACTGGCAAATGGGTCAGGCACTTTTGTTCCTGCCGTTTTTTATCGTCGGTCATTTGCTGGCACTTCTTTATGAGGGGTTAGGTTATCCTGTTTCGGCAGGGGGCTACTCAGCACCTTATTACATTTCTACCGCTGTGGCTTCGGTCACGTTTTTGTTTGGCGGCCTGATTCTGGTTGTTAAAACCCTGCAATCTTTTATTGATAAGCGATTTGCCTTATTTGTAACACTCTCCATCTGGCTGGCCTCGCCGCTGATTTATTTTTCGTTCATCCGCCAGCGCATGGCCCACACGGCAGAATTTTTCTTTGCCGCTACTTTGATATTTGCCTGGGCTCATT
>PCTK01000090.1 GCA_002786505.1 Nitrospinae bacterium CG22_combo_CG10-13_8_21_14_all_47_10
TCCAGGATTTCCTTCCTTGAACATTTGTTTCCTGGCATGCGGAGGAGCCATTCCAAAGGAAGCGAATTAAAGCACCCGATCCCATGGTAGAAATGATTAAATCAAGATTTGCAAATAGTTTAGAGTTGATCGGCGGAACCCCTTTAGTTAAACTAAATAGCGTTATTCCTTCAAATGGCGCCAATATTTACGCCAAACTGGAATTCTTCAATCCAGGAGGCAGTGTCAAGGATCGTATTGCGCTGGCCATGGTGGAAGATGCAGAAAAAAAGGGCTTGCTGAAACCGGGTTCTACGATCATTGAACCTACAAGTGGAAATACAGGTATCGGCCTTGCCTTGGTGGGTGCCATCAAGGGCTATAATGTCATACTGGTCATGTCCGAGAACATGAGCACTGAACGAAGGATGATTCTGGAAAGTTTTGGCGCAAAAACAGAATTGAGTCGCGCTGAATTTGGAATGGAAGGCACCATTCAGAGAGCAGAAGAAATGCTGGCTGAAAATCCAGATTATTTCATGCCTCAGCAGTTCAACAACCCTGCCAATCCGGAAGTACATCGGCAAACAACCGGACCGGAAATCGTTGCCGCCATGAATGGTGAATCCGTTGATGGTTTTGTGGCTGGCATAGGAACGGGGGGAACCATCACCGGCGTTGGGGAGGTCTTAAAGCACCACTATAAGCAGGTCAAAGTGGTGGGTGTCGAACCGGCAACCTCGGCAGTATTATCGGGAAAACCGCCTGGCCCACACAAAATCCAGGGAATAGGCGCAGGGTTTAGACCCAATGTCCTGAACTTTGATTTGCTGGATCGTATTCTGCCTGTTTCCGATGAAAATGCCTTTCAATTTGCCAAAAGGCTTGGAAAAGAAGAAGGCCTTCTCGCGGGGATTTCTGCCGGAGCCGCATGTTTTGCCGCCAATGAAGTGGCCAAAGAGATGGGCCCTGGAAAAAATGTGGTTGTGATTTTTCCGGATACGGGCGAACGCTATTTCAGTTTTAATCAGTACTTCTAAAATACACAGGAATTGAAAACACCGTGTTTTTTGCTTTCCTGTAAAAAACTAAGGAAATGTTGGAATGGGTTATGTAAAAGGATTGATCTGCAAAGAATGCAAAAGAGAGTTTGCCAAAGACCCGATTCATGTTTGTGAATTCTGTTTTGGGCCGTTGGAAGTCAATTACGACTATGAAGCAATCAAAAAGGTTGTGAGCAAAAAGTCTATTGAGTCCGGACCACCCTCTATGTGGCGCTATGAGGCCCTGTTGCCTCTGGATGAGGCTCCTAAGGTAGGCCATCACACCGGTTTTACACCTTTAGTCAGAGCGAAAAACCTGGGCAAAGCCTTGGGGCTGAATCATCTTTACCTGAAGAACGACTCCGTTAATCACCCCACTTTTTCGTTTAAGGACCGGGTTGTTGCGGTGGCGGTTTCCAAAGCCATTGAGTTTGGGTTTGACACCGTTTCCTGCGCCTCAACGGGTAATCTGGCAAACTCGGTAGCCGCCCATGCGGCAGAAGCCGGTCTGAAAAGCTTCATTTTTGTTCCTGACGGACTCGAAGCGGGAAAAATTCTCGGAACTCTGATTTACGGAACCCAGTTGATCGCTGTCAAAGGCAGTTATGATGACGTAAACCGGCTTTGCAGTGAAATTGGTGCCCACCATGACTGGGCCTTCGTGAATATAAATATTCGGCCTTATTACGGCGATGGGTCCAAATCCTATGGCTATGAAATTGCCGAACAGTTGGGCTGGAAAACTCCGGATAATGTAGTAGTTCCCGTTGCTGGCAGTTCGCTGATCACAAAAATATGGAAAGCTTTTCACGAATTTGAAATGCTGGGGCTGGTCGATAAGGTACAAACCAAAGTTTTTGCGGCCCAGGCCACGGGTTGTTCCCCTGTCACCACGGCTATAAAAAACGGCAGTGAAAACATTATTCCCGTGAAGCCGAATACCATTGCCAAGTCCATTGCCATTGGGAACCCGGCAGATGGTTACTACGGCATAAATACCGCGAACACCAGCGGTGGCTACGGAGAAGACGTTTCTGATGAGGAGTTGATCTCTGCCATGAAACTGCTGGCACAGACCGAGGGCATATTCACAGAAACTGCGGGGGGTGTCACCGTGGGTGTCACACAAAAACTGGTTCAACAAGGCCGGATAAAACCCGATGAGGTGACTGTGATCTGCATCACCGGTAACGGACTAAAAACCCAGGAAGCTCTGGATGGTTGTTTTCAGGCTCCCAGGGTGATTGAACCCAAATTAGATAGCTTTGAAGAAATTTTTGCCAACGGTTTAACAGTTTAAAAGGAGCAAAGCATGGCAGTAAAGGTAAGAGTACCAACCCCGTTAATGAAGTTGACTGACAACAAGAGTGAAGTGATGGCAGAAGGTGCCACCATCAGCGAAATTCTCAACAACCTGGAAAGCCAGTTTGCCGGAATTAAAGAACGCATTTGCGAAGAAAACGGTGCTCCCCGGCGTTTTATTAATATCTATTTAAACGAAGAGGATATCAGGTTTCTGGAGGGAGAAAGTACTGCCGTTAAGGATGGCGATGAAATATCCATTATACCGGCAATAGCGGGTGGGATTCGCTGATGATTGATTTCACCGATGAGCAGATAGAGCGGTACAGCCGCCACATCATTCTTCCTGAAGTAGGCGGTGAGGGGCAAAGTCGCCTATTAGAGTCAAAGGTCCTTTTGGTGGGTGCGGGGGGCCTGGGCTCTCCCGCGGCGTTTTATCTTGCCGCCGCCGGCATTGGCAATATGGGAATCATCGACTTCGACACGGTTGACCTCAGCAATCTACAGAGGCAGATCATCCATAATACTGAACGCATCGGCATGCTCAAAACCGAGTCCGCGAAAAAAACCATTTCAGCACTCAATCCCGATGTCAAGGTCACGGTTTTTAATGAGAGACTGAATTCGGAAAATATCATGCGCCTGTTCGAAGGTTATGATTATATTCTGGATGGCACCGACAATTTCGCCACGCGTTATCTCATCAACGATGCTTGTGTGATGACAGGAAAAACCAACATCCATGGTAGCATATTCCGTTTTGAAGGACAGGTAACTGTTTTTAAACCCGACGAAGGTCCATGCTATCGTTGCCTCTATCCGGAACCTCCCCCACCGGGTCTGGTGCCCAATTGTCAGGAAGGTGGAGTGTTGGGGGTACTGGCGGGAGTGATCGGTAACTTGCAAGTGGTCGAGACGCTGAAGCTAATTCTCGGAAAAGGGGAAACTCTGGTTGGCTCTCTGCTCATTTATTCTGCCTTGAAAACAGAATTCAGGAAATTAAAGTTAAAGAAAGATCCCAAATGTCCTGTTTGTGGTGACCAGCCCACCATTACCGAACTGATTGACTATGAAGAGTTCTGTGGGTTGTCTCGCTAATGAGGAAATTAAAAATCACCGGTTTGCTGGAATTTTTTGCACCGTTACCGGTTTAAAAGATATCTAATACCTGAAATGTCAAAACCGATGAACTTTCCCATTCCATTCGAGGTTCAGGCGCCGACCTGCCCTGTCATCACCAATCAATCGGTGTTGAAGGCCATCGGCAACACCCCTTTGATTCGTATTCACAATCTGGGAAAAGAGTTCAAGGATGTGGATATTTATGCCAAGGCCGAATGGAAAAACGCTGGCGGCTCGGTAAAATCCCGCCCTGCCCTGAAAATGATCGAAGATGGTGAGAAATCAGGAAAACTCACCAAGGATAAAGTTATCCTTGATTCAACATCCGGCAATACCGGCATCGCCTACGCGCTGATAGGCAAAGTAAAAGGCTATAAAGTCAAACTGGTCATGCCTGCAAATGTCTGCAATGAACGAAAAGGATTGATGGCCGATTTTTACGGTGCCGAAATTGTAACCTCAAGCCCGTTCGAGGGTTCCGATGGCGCAATCATTCTGGCCCGAAAAATCTACGAAGAAAATCCCGACCTTTATTTCATGCCCGACCAGTACAACAACGACTCCAACTGGCAAGCACATCAGGAAACGACAGCACAGGAAATCTGGAACCAGACCAACCATCGGGTCACCCATTTCCTGGCGGGTATCGGAACCGGGGGTACCATTATGGGAACCAGCCGGGGCCTGCGTCAACTGAACCCGGATATCAAATGCTACGCGGTGGAGCCGGCAGAGTCCCTGCACGGACTGGAAGGCCTAAAACATATGGAGAGCTCCATCGTACCAGGAATTTATAAAGAGGAAGAACTGGATGGAAAAATCAGCGTTCCGACCGATGAGGCCTACGACATGGTTGAGATACTGGAAACACAGGAAGGCGTTCTGGTGGGGCATTCATCCGCCGCCGCAATGGTAGGAGCTCTTAAACTCGCCGCGCAGATTGAAAGAGGAGTGATTGTCACCGTATTCCCGGATAGCTGTGAGAGATGTTACGTCAATTTCGGAGAGTTCAAGCAGTATTATAAAACCCACTCCACCAAACTTCCAAAACCCGACTAGCCGGTATTTTGCATGAGTAAATGAGTAAGGAAAGGACTTCATCCATAATAAGCCCCCTCATCCTATCCTTACCCTTGCAGGGCACGAGAGTTTAGGAATAATATCACGTACCCTTGCAGGGCACGAAGGCTTATGAGAAATATCACTAGCAGAATGACAGCA
>PCTK01000052.1:0-18267 GCA_002786505.1 Nitrospinae bacterium CG22_combo_CG10-13_8_21_14_all_47_10
CAACCATTTGTGAACACCACCTTTTTGTCTGTGCTCTTTGCCAGGCTGATAATTTTTTTCAGTTCTTCAAGCTCAAGAACGGTATGAGAGGTGCGTAGCATTTCTTCGTGCAGAAACTCGTTGATTTCTTCCAGGGTTACGACCGCAGTTCCCACTTTGCCAACAACAACGCTGGCGGCCATATTTGCAAGCCATGCGGCCTCATGATAACTGAAGCCTACAAACACCGCCATGCTGAAGACGCTGATGACCGTGTCCCCGGCGCCTGTAACATCAAAGACTTCTTTGGCTACAGTGGGAATGGATATGAGTTTCTCCTTGCTTTGATAAAGCGACATACCATCCTTCCCCTGTGTGATGAGGATGGCCTCTGCCTTTGTCAGGCCTAAAAGGTATTCGGCGGCCCGGCCCAGGTCCTCGTTATCCTTGATCTTGATCGGGACGGAGAGAGCGACCTCTCGCATGTTGGGGGTGATGACGGTGGCCCCTTTGTATAAGGTGAAATCCGAGCTTTTGGGGTCGACGATGACAGATTTTTTAGACTTCCGAGCCCGGTGCATAACAGCCCTAACGACTTTTTCTGTCAGAATGCCCTTATGATAATCGGAGCAGATAACTCCATCCATTCCGGGAATAACCTGATTGATATACTGGATCAATTTTTTTTCTGTCCCTTCGGTGATGGGGCGGTTATCTTCTTTATCTATCCGCAAAATCTGCTGGTTATGGGCGATGATTCTGATTTTTGAGGTCGTGGGCCGATGAACGAACCGGAAAATTCCTTCGGTTTGAATAGAACGTTCATGGATAGTTTGTAAAAGCTTGTCGCCTTTTTCATCCTGCCCAATAGCACCGCACAGATGGACTTCGCAACCGAGTCCAACAAGGTTATTGGCAACATTGGCGGCCCCGCCTAATGCCAGGTTTTCGGAGCGTGTTTCCAGAATGGGAACGGGGGCCTCTGGAGAGATGCGGTGCACTCCTCCCCAGATATATTCATCCAGTATCAAATCGCCGACAACGAGAATTTTCGGCCGCTCATTATTGCTGAAAAAATATTTGAATTTTTCTTTCATTTAAAGGTCTTCTTCAATAAGTTCACAAATAATATGCCCGATGGTTATATGCACTTCCTGGATTCTGGCCGTGTCGTTAGAAGGGACGACGATAGATAAATTGGCAACCTCTTTTATTTTACCCCCATTGTTGCCTACCAGTCCAATGGTCTCTGCGCCTATGGAATTTGCCTTTTTCAGGGCTCTCACTACATTTTCCGAGTTCCCACTGGTGCTGATTCCGACCACTGCGTCGTTTTCCCGTGCCAGTGCTTCGAGTTGCCTTTCAAAAATTGTGTCGAAACCATAATCGTTTCCCAGAGCGGTTAATGAAGAGGTGTCGACCGTGAGCGCGATCGCGGGAATGGCCCGGCGTTCTTTTTTGAATCTTCCGACCAGTTCCGCCGCGATATGCTGAGAGTCGGCCGCGCTTCCACCGTTGCCCATCAAAATTAGTTTCCCCCCCTTTTCAAGGCGGGACTTAATCCGGTTTGCGGCTTCCAGAATGTCCCCTGACAGGGTATCGGCAACCGTTCTCTTCAAATCGGCACTGGTATAAAGAAAGTCTTTAATACGTTGCATGGGTTTCCTGGAAGAAAATTTTTAATCGAAAGAATTCCTCGTAGCTCTGCTACGGGGTTTCCTTTCATTTTTTGACGAACTTATTGACAAGGCAAACCCTACAAGGTCGTCTTCGCGAGCCGCCGTAAGCGGCGTGGCGATCCAGATTTTCCCTGGATTGCTTCACTACGTTCGCAATGACGACTTATGCTAACCCCTCCTTTTCAAGTAGGGGTTAGGGGAGGTTATAAAAAAAACTACCTTTCAATACCCCGCTCCTTGCGGCGGGGATCATTTAATTCAAAAAACACGTTATATTATAAAGATACTATTTTACAGCAAGCCTTCATCGGCAAAACTAAAAAACCCATTGCCCCCGATGATAATGTGATCAACCATATGAATCCCGACGATTTTTCCGGTTTGGTTGAGTCGATGGGTAACTTCAAAATCTTTCTGGCTGGGAGTTGGGTCTCCGCTTGGGTGGTTATGGATTAAGGCGAAGGATGCCGCAGATTCCCGGATCGCGGGGATCATAACCTCCCTTGGGTGGACAATGCTGGCATTCAAACTTCCTTCCGATATAGTCAGGTCTTTAATAAGCTGTAGTTTTGGATCCAGAAGCACAATCTTCACAATCTCCTTTTTCAGGTTTTTCAGAAAAGGAGAAAACTGTTCCACAAAAGCCTGGCTGGATTTCAATTTAACCTTCAAGCCTGTCGGTTTTGAAGCCATCCGCTTCCCCACTTCCAACGCGGCTTTGATTTGTACCGCCTTGGCCGATCCAATGCCTTTTACCTGACACATTTCGGTCACTGTGGCCTGATCCAGATTTTCCAGGGTCCCAAACGCTTTGAGCAAATCCAGGCTCAAGTCCACCGCATTTTTTTTGGAGCGCCGGTCCCCGGACCCAATCAGGATTCCCAGCAACTGCGCGTCTGACAAGGTACTACTTCCATATTTGATCAATCGTTCACGCGGGCGTTCATCTTCCGGCCAGTATTTTATAGCAGATCTGTTTTCTCCCGGCATGATAACATCCTGGATCTCAGGTTCTAAGCTGTTCTTTAAAATATTTCAGGGTCGATTGCAGGCCCTCGTCCAAGCTGACCGCAGGCTCCCAGTTTAAATATTTTCTGGCGCGAGTGATGTCGGGTTGGCGAATTTTGGGATCGTCTTCCGGCAAAGGAACATGGGCAATTTTACTCTTGCTCCCGGTCGCTTGCAAAATTTTCTCGGCCATTTCCTTGATGCTCATTTCATTTGGGTTGCCAATATTGATGGGTTCATTCTGGTCGGAATTTAAAAGGCGGTAAATGCCTTCAATGAGATCTGAGACGAAGCAGAAGCTTCGTGTTTGAGAGCCTTCCCCATAAATCGTTAAATCTTTTCCTGTGAGAGCCTGTTTTAAAAAATTGGGAATGGCCCGACCATCATTGACCCTCATGCGTGGTCCATAGGTGTTGAAAATGCGGACGATCTTGGTGTTGACGGCATGCGTCCTGTGGTAGGCCATTGTGATGGCTTCAGCAAACCTCTTGGCTTCATCATAGACACCGCGTGGGCCAATGGGGTTCACGTTTCCCCAATATTCTTCCGGTTGCGGGTGGACCAGGGGGTCGCCATAAACTTCGGAGGTGGAAGCAAGAAGGAAAGTGGCTTTTTTAGCTTTTGCAAGGCCGAGGGCATTATGTGTACCCAGCGCTCCGACTTTAAGGGTTTGTATGGGAAGCTCCAGGTAGTCAATGGGGCTGGCAGGGGATGCGAAATGCAGAATAAAATCCAGCTCGCCTTCCAGATTTATAAACTCGGAAACATTGTGTTCCACAAAATGAAAATTTTCGCTTTTTAAGCCGGATATATTATCTTTTGACCCGGTGATGAGATTATCCATGCAGATCACCTCATGACCCTTGTTCAGAAAGTATTCGCATAAATGTGAACCGAGAAAACCGGCACCGCCTGTGACTAATGTTCTTGGCATATTTTCCTCATGATTGATTTGGAGCTGGATCAAACAGGGTTCCCTGTTCAATTTTATGGCCCGCCAGAAAACTTTTGGCTGACATGCTTTTTTTGCCTTCTGGTTGAAGTTCGGTGATGACCAGTCGTCCATCCCCGGTGCCAACCTCAATGCCCATATCCGTAACCCGAGCAACCTGGCCGGGTTTATCATCAGGGCTCCCCGCAGTGACTTCGGCTTTTATAATTCGTAAACGCTTTTTATTAAACAGGGTGTAGCTTCCCGGCCATGGCGTCAAACCGCGAACCTGATTGAAAAGGGTAGTGGCAGACTGTTCCCAATGAATCAGGCCTTCCTCTTTTTTCAGTTTGCCTGCATAGGTGGCCTGGCTGTGATCCTGCGGCACAGGCAGTAGTGTATTTTCTTCCAGCCTCTTGAGAGTTTCAAGCACCAGGGCTCCTCCCATTTCCGACAAGGTATCGTGCAGGGTTTGTGCGTTATCGGTCTCATGGACAGGAGTTTCCTGCATGAGCAGAATATCCCCTGTGTCCATGCCTTTATCCATGATCATGGTGGTGACGCCGGTTCGGGTATCGCCTTTAAGAATCGATCTGTGGATGGGAGCGGCTCCTCGGTATTTGGGCAAAAGCGATGAATGCAGATTGATGCAGAACCGTTTTGGAATTTTAAGAAAAGTTTCGCTCAAAATTTGCCCGAAAGCGACTACGATAATTATGTCGGGCCGATTTTGCATCAAGGAGTCAATGAACTCGGGGGCATTAACCGTTTTAGGTTGCAGTATGGGAAGGTTAGAGTCCAGCGCATACTGCTTGATTGGGGAAACAATAAGTTTCTGTCCTCGGCCTTTTGGCTTGTCAGGTTGGGTAATCACTGCCTGTATGGAATGCGAAGAATGGTGCAGGGCTTTCAGGGTTGGAAGCGCAAATTCCGGTGTCCCCATAAATACAATGTTCATGCCTCCTGCTCTTTGATTTTCTTTTTAAATTTTCGTTTTAGAATATCCCGTTTCATTTTCCCCAGATTGTCCCAAAAAAGAATACCGTTTAAATGATCCATTTCATGTTGAAAGGCCCGGGCCAGATATCCCTGGGCTTCATAGCGAACCTCGTTTCCATCAAGATCGAATCCTTTTATTTCAATCTGTCTGGCCCGGTTCACTTCTGCCAGCACATCGGGAATACTCAGGCAACCCTCTTCCCCGAGTTCACTTCCCTCCATCGCGGTAATTACTGGATTGACCACGGCAATCAGGTTTTCCTTGTCGGTTTCCACGCCGATGTTGACCACAAACAAGCGTAACGACAACCCGATCTGGTTGGCGGCAAGCCCTACTCCCGGAGCGGCCAGAGTAGTCTCTACCATATTCTCGGCAAGGGTGACCAATTCCCCGTTAATGTTCTCAATGGGAAGGCATATTTTCCTCAAAACAGGATCAAGACAGTTTTTAATTTCCAGTAAAGCCATGTTTATTAACCTTATCGGTCACCGACCCAAATATCAGTAATTGTTGGCCAATTTTAATACAGAACGGAGCGGGTGGCTAGTCCCACCGGGCTTGGGGCCAATGGGTGGTTATTTACCAAGCCGGGAGAATTTTTGTACGAAGACAAAAAGCTATTGCTCATTGCCTCCGAAAACTGACCGGCCTAGGTGGTGTATTCTGCATTAATTTTGACGTAATCATAAGAAAAATCGCAGGTCAAAACTTCTTCCCATTCCTTTCCAGCATGCAGGTCAATGGTTATATTGATTTCATGTTGTTGCATTGCTTTGATCAGTTTTTGGGAAGGTAAATTTGTCGGATTGCCGTTTTTCAATAGCAGGTTTTTATTTAACAAGATATCAACTTTATCGGGATCAAAAGGTGCGCCTGCATTCCCGACGGCACAAAAAATTCGTCCCCAGTTCGGGTCTTCTCCAAACAATGCGGTTTTGACCAGGGAAGAAGTGGCAACGGAGTTGGCGATGAGGTAAGCCTGTTTACGTGTTTTGCCTCCCTGGACGCGGACGGTGACGAACTTGGTCGCCCCTTCTCCATCCAGAATGATTTTGGATGCAAGGTTTTTGCATATTACCGTCAACGCTTTCAGAAATTCCCGATAGCCCGGCGTGTTGGGTTTTATAGCAGGGTTTTTTGCCTCCCCATTGGCGAGGACGATGACGCAATCGTTTGTGCTGTTGTCTCCGTCCACAGTGATGCGGTTGAACGAACGATCGCAGGCTTCTATCAGTGCCAATTTAAGGGTTTTTGCGTCGATCACGGCATCGGTTTGCAAAAAGGCAAGCATCGTTGCCATATTCGGATGGATCATCCCCGAACCTTTGGAGATTCCTCCCAGGGTGATGCGTTTGCCCTGAAAGGTGTATTGGATACGGTCGGATTTCAAAACCAGATCCGTAGTCATGATGGCTTCGGCGGCATTTGTCCAGTGGTTTGGCGACCGTCCTAAACCTTGCACCAGTTTGGGCACGGCCTGCAAAATCATATCAGAAGGCAGTGGAACTCCAATCACCCCGGTAGAAGCGATGAGCACTTCTTTTTGCGGGATGGATAATTCTTCGGCAACTTTTTTTGTGATCACCTCACAGTCTTTCATGCCCTTGGGGCCAGTGACTGTATTGGCGTTGCCGCTGTTCACGACGATGGCACGGCACCGCCCTGATTTAAGGGAGCGACGGCTCCAGGTCACACCGGGAGAGACAACCCGATTTTTGGTGAAGACACCGGCCGCGGCGGCCGGAACATCGGAAACGATTAATGCCAGGTCCTTTACATTTTTTGCCTTGATCCCGCAGTACAGTCCAACGGCTTTAAAACCAGGGACTGCTGGGTTGCGGTTTTTTGAAAGTTTCATGATCTTTTTAAGGGAAAATTGCCGGGGCCATGAGACCGGTTTTTTCGTCCAGACCCAGCATGATGTTCATATTTTGGATGGCCTGCCCCGAGGCTCCTTTGATCAGGTTGTCTAACGCGCTGGTGATAATCAGGCGGTTGTTGCGTGAATCCACCTTAAGGCCAATATCGCAAAAATTGGAAGAGAGCACATGACGACTGCTGGCAAACTTGCCCGGACTCAACACGCGTACGAAACTTTCATCTTTATAAAAGTCGCGATAATGCGCGAACAGAATTTCATCGCTGAGGGTGTGATTCAGGTTGATGTAGATGGTGCTTAACATGCCGCGAGTCATGGGAACCAGATGCGGAGAAAACGTAAGGCGCACGGGCTTACCCGCCAGATTGGAAAGCTCCTGTTCCATTTCGGGAGTGTGCCGGTGACTGGCAAGGCCATAGGGACTGATGCCTTCGTTGACCTCGGTGTAACTTGTGGTTAAAGAAGGCTTGCGTCCGGCACCGGATACGCCCGATTTGCTGTCTGAAATTATGGAACCGAGATCTACCCAATCGGTCTTAAGCAGTGGAGCCAGCGCCAGAATGACACTGGTTGGGTAACAACCCGGATTAGCAATGAACTTAGCGGTTTGAATGGCCGACCGGTGCAATTCCGGCAAACCATATACCGCCTGCTTAAGAAGCTCAGGGTGACTGTGGGTGACTGCATACCAGTCCGAGTATGCTTCGGGATCTTTCAACCGATAGTCTGCGCTCAGGTCGATAATTTTGCAGTCGGACTGCAAATAAACGGGAAGTTTGTCCATGGCTGTCGTGTGAGGAAGGGCCAGGAACAAAACGGAACAGTCTTGCGCGATGCTGTCATACAGGGGCTGAAGTTCAAGGTCGACGATTCCATTCAGGGATGGAAAAACCTCAGCGATATTTTGACCCTGAAAAGATTCAGAGGTCAGAACCGCAATCTCAATATCAGGGTGTCCGGAAAGCAGACGTATCAACTCCAACCCGGTGTATCCACTGGCTCCAGCTATACCTATTTTAACCATAGCAAAACGTGCCTGTTTGATCAGGGGATTATTTTTTTGCCCCTTATTATTGAATAGAAGGATGTGATCCTTGGGAGGGGCGGCTAAGCGCTATCATACTACGCCAACGGAGATTGAAAAAATATAAATCCCCGATCGCAAATCACCCCAGCCTTCGTGTCCGGAACGGGTAATTTGAGAAAGAGGGGAGCAAAACTCTATTAAGCCGAGATAACTTTTGGATAGCCAAACGAACCATTTACTCCTTCGGGGCATGAAAGCACAAAGGCCAAGGCAACTCGCCCCATGCGGAGTGTATTAACGCTTGGAGAACTGGAACTTTTTGCGTGCCCCGGGTTGTCCGCATTTTTTTCTTTCTACGGTTCTTGAGTCCCGGGTGAGGAACCCGGCTCTTTTAAGGGGGGATCGCAAACTTGCATCGGTTAAAATGAGCGCGCGGGAAATGCCCAGACGCAATGCGCCAGACTGGCCGGAAAGGCCTCCACCCTGCACTGTGGCCTGAATATCAATAGACGATAAAGTGTCAGTTGTGATCAACGGGTGTTTAATGATGCACTCAAGGCTTTCCCGACAAAAATATTCCTTGATGGATTTGTTGTTGACCGAGATTTTACCACTGCCCCTTTGAATCCATACTTTGGCGATGGACTCTTTGCGTTTTCCCGTGGCGTAAAATTTTTCGATGGTGCCTTCCATAATCGTGTCTGCTTTCTTTTATTTGAATTATCTCAGTTGAATATCTTTTAAATACCCACCAATTCCGGATTCTGGCTTGTATGCGGGTGTTGGTCGGTATTGTAAATTCTAAAGTTGTTGTGCAGAGTCCTGCCCAATCTTGTTTTTGGCAACATTCCCTGAATTGCTTTTTTCAGCAGATCAGAAGGCTGTTTTTCAAGCACCTGTTTTGCTGTGACAGACTTGATTCCTCCAGGCCAACCGGTATGATGGTAATAAATTTTGTCGTCCCATTTTTGCCCGGTCAGTTTAACTTTTGCGGCGTTGATGATGATGACATTATCCCCTGTATCAACGTGGGGAGTATAAATGGGTTTGGTTTTCCCGCGAATGATGGAGGCGGCTGTGCTGGCCACACGCCCTAACGGTTTGTCGGCGGCATCAATCACCACCCACTTTTTAACAACATCGGTCTGCTTGGCAAAAAAGGTCGTTTTCATTATAATCCGGTTTCAGTCAATATTTATTTTTGATAGTGTAAACCGGTTATATTAAAGGAGATAAATAGCCCTGTCAACAGGAAAACAAAACAAAATCGCGGACCTGCCTGTAAGTTTCTTTACTTTATTTTTCGGAAAAAATAGACTAAATTCATCTGCCTGAAACTTTTTGGGCTTGGCAGGCTAACTATATGGAAAATATGACAAAATCGCAAGATGTGGCACCCCCCCAAGCTGGGGAGGATATCAAACTAGAGGTTCTGGACCAGGCCATTGAGCGTTCGCGGGACTTTTTACTCTCCCGTCAGGATGGGGAAGGTTATTGGGTAGACGAATTGGAGGCCAATGTCACCATTTCGGCTGAACTTATTTTCTTCATGCATTTCACGGACCGGCTGGACCCGGTCAAACAAGACCAGATCGTGAAATACTTGCTCCATCGGCAAAGGGAAGACGGTAGTTGGCCTCTTTTTTATGGGGGATTGTGCGACATCAACTCGACGGTTGAGTCCTATATGGCCTTGAAAATGGCTGGCCTGCCCGCAGACCGGGAAGAAATGGTGCGGGCACGTAAGGCGATATTTGCCAATGGGGGTATAAAAAAAACCCGCGTCTTTACAAAAATGTTTCTCGCCATGTTTGGCCAGCTTTCCTGGGATGATTGCCCGGCGGTGCCGGTAGAAATCGTTTTGTTGCCAAACTGGTTTCCCTTCAATATTTATGAAATTTCGAGTTGGTCGCGGGGAACCGTGGTGCCGCTTTCTGTCGTGCGTTCCCTGGAGCCGGTTCATGAGCTCCCCGATGGCCGCGATGTGCAGGAGTTGTTCACCAAAAAGGATGATGACCTGGGTTTCAAACCCAATGGACTGCCGTTCACCAGTTGGAGAAACACGTTTATATATCTTGACCAATTTATCAGGGGCATCGGTAAATTTCCCTGGAAACCTTTTCGCAAAAAAGCGCTCCGCAAGGTTGTGGAATGGACAATGGAACATCAGGAAGACGAGGGCGATTTTGCCGGTATTCAACCGGCCATGTTCAATTCTCTTTTAGCTTTGCATCTCTTAGGTTATGCCAAGGACCATCCTGCCTGTGTGAAGGGGATGGAAGCGGTGGACCGCTTTATGTTGGAAAAAGACGGGCGACTCTGGATGCAGGCCTGTGTTTCGCCCTTGTGGGATACGGCTATTTGCGCCAACGCTTTGTTGGATTCCGGGTTGCCCTCCGACCACCCGGCCCTGGTAAAAGCCGGTGAGTGGATTATCAGCAAGCAGGTGATCAAACGCGGCGACTGGCAGGTGAAGAATCCGGGCGCGGAGCCGGGTGGCTGGGCCTTTGAATTCTTTAACGAGCTCTATCCAGATACTGACGATACCGCAGAGATTTTGCTTTTCCTGAACCGGGTCGAAATCCCTGACAACAGATGGAAGTTAAGCGAATGTGAACGGGCAATGGACTGGTTGTTGAGCATGCAGAGCAAGGCCGGTGGGTGGGGAGCCTTTGATGTGGATAACGATAAAGAGGTTCTTAACGAAGTCCCGTTTGCCGACCACAAGGCACTGCTCGACCCGCCCACAGTGGATGTGACCAGCCGGATTTTGTGGATGCTGGCAAAATGGGGATTTAAAAAGCATCATCCCCAGGTTCAAAGGGCTATTGCGTTTGTCAAAGACCGTCAGGAAGTGGATGGCTGTTGGTATGGCCGGTGGGGAGTGAATTATATTTATGGAACGTTTCTCGCCTTGAACGGTTTGCGTGCTATAGGCGAAGACATGAAAGCTCCGTTCAGCAGAAAAGCCGTGCGCTGGCTGGAAACGCATCAAAACGAAGATGGGGGTTGGGGCGAAACCTGCCAGAGTTATGAAGAGCCGAGCCTGCGTGGCCGAGGTCAAAGCACTGCCTCACAAACTGCCTGGGCTCTGCTCGGGCTCATCGCCGCAGATGAGGCCGAAAGCCCGATGGTAAAACGTGGCGTGCGTTATTTAATCGAAACGCAAAAAGGTTCTGGGGAGTTTTCAGGAAGCTGGTGGGAAAATGAATTTACCGGTACCGGGTTTCCCGTCCATTTTTTCATCAAATACCATATGTACCAGCATTTCTTCCCGCTGATGGCTTTGTCACGCTACCGGCAAGCCACTCAGGATGGGGCCAGCTTGCAATAGTTTTTATTGGCAAGCAAAAAAACCTTATCCCGGATTAATGAGTCTTTGCCCATTGCTTCCTCTGCCAAGGGGCGGGTCAATGGTGTCGCAACATCTCCACGGCGAACTTGGTCCGGGTGAGATGCTCGGTGGCGGATGCAATCACTTCTCCGCTCATGACATCGGTCAGGGTGAGGTGGATATCAAGGTTCGTTCCAAGATCGGTGATCCGGCCTGTGATAACGGCCTGGGATTTGAGCGCCTTGCCCATCTCACGAATTTCTTCTTTGTTGTACGAGTAGGAAGGTTTCAGGTTTAACTGCGCCATCACCTCGTTGACCTCGCCCTTTTGCGCTACGCGAAAAATCTTGTCCTTGAAAAAATATTTTTTGGTGATCGCTTCAACGAGCCTTGAGGATAAATATTCCCCAAGTACCGGAGACTGGTTTTCTTCATCGACCAGATCCATAACCGTGACTTTGTTAATTTCATATTCCGCAACATTTGCCGTCAAATTTTGTATCAGGTCTTCGGATTTGTCTCTGTAGTAGTTGGAGTCCGTCTGTGTTCTGAATACTTTGTCCCAGAATTGTGCTGGCCCCATCTTCACTTCGCAACCGGAAACGAAAAAAGAGAGAATCAGTAAATAAAAGAGTTTTTGCATGTTCATAGTTTGTAAGCCTTTAATATTTTATGGTCTTATCGTCATAAAGCGGACTTCACTTAACGAGTTTTGCAATTCATATGCCGGGACTGAGTTTGCCGGATAAAATCAATGTTAACCATTTAAATATAAAAGGTTATGGGGTTTTAGCCAATCCCGACCCGATTCGGCAAATCGGCAAAAACTGCCAGGTTAGCCAGTGCCCACCATTTCTTTGACGTTGCAAGGGGCAATGTCTCATCAAGCAGGGAATACGATTAATAGTAAATTAATGATGTAGCAATTTGCCAGCGGTGGCGCCGCCTGAAATCACTGCAAAGAAATGCAATTTAGTGTATAACTGTAAATTCATTTAAAAATATGTAAAGTTCGAGGGGATATGCAATACGCACGGTTTTTGTTTTTTTTGTTGTCGGGGTTAGTGGTCGTCGGCTGTGGTGGTGGGATGAATGATGACGAGGTGGTCGAAAAGTCGGCCTTTAAGATGCCGACGAAAGAAAACACCTGGGTGCGCAAGGAAACGGTTAGCAAATCTAAAGAAGAATTCTTTGCCAACGCTGGGAAAAAGGGTACTGAGGTGCCCATTGATCCCGCATTGAAGTCTAAACTAAAAAAACCTGCGGCACTTGCCATCAAAACAAAAGAGGAATGTTTGGCACAAGCCGATGCCCTGGATCAAAAACGTACCGAAGTGCAGAAACGCGGGGGAATCTGGCATGCTTACGAGAAAGTTGTTCAGGCCAAACCTTATTCCGACTATGGCATGCAGTTGGACAGCCAGACCAACCGGCTGGTGTTTTCCCTCCAACATATTTGCAAGAACGCTGAGGAAATCCATTTAAGCGGGTGGGGTGCCGAGACGGTGCGACGGTTTGAAAGCATGGGGAAAGAGGGTTTCACAAATTACTTTCTGACTTTGGGGGCGGTGTCGGGCGATATAGATAGATGGGTGCGCTTCGCCGAGTTTGCTATTCAAAGCAGGGAACGCAAAGTCCCCTATTCGGAAATTGGCGAATCCCTGGCCCAGGCTCAACCCCTTGTCGATCTTTATGATGATCTTTCGCAACGAAAAATAAGCGATGACGCATCCCTGCAAACCTTTCTCACCGAAGGGGCGACCCTTCTAAACGTTATCAACGAAAGTTTCACCACCGATCCTCGCATTATGCTTGCCCTCCAATACGAAGAAGTGTTTCCCTTCGAAGACCTCAAAGGCCAAATGTAACCGGCGAGGCGCCGGTGGCCTACTGCAATAGCTTATTCTTGCTGGCGAAAATCTATCTCGGCTCGAGATAGGTTTTGCTGTTTGCTTCCCTCCCTACATAGGGAGGGATTGAGGGAGGGTTGGCTTAGTCGTCATTGCAATGACGGACAAAGTAAGTCAGGCTCTCGCGAGATGCTTCGACGTTGCTCAGCATGACAAGCGACCCCCCTCAATACCCCCTTGTCATGGGGGAGAAAATTGGAGAGCCTTCGACATAACTCTACTGGGCACGAAACTTAAGGAAAAATATCACGTCCACCTTGTCAGGGGAAGTTGTTTTCATTGGCCCCACGCCTAGTGGTCGACTTAGTTGAGACGGGAAGCGGCGGGTTGTTTGCTGGACGTTTTAGATACTTTTTTGGTTTTTTTTGTGGTGGGTTTTTTCTTAAGTTTCAGCTTGCTGTCGAACGCATACTTAAGCACTTCGTCCATGGTGGTAGCGGGATAGAACTTTATATCTTTCCTGACATTTTCCGGAATGTCGGGAATATCTTTTTCATTTTCCACAGGGATAATCAAATGGGTGATGCGGAACCTGTGTGCCGCCAGAACTTTTTCTTTGAGTCCACCGATGGGCAGGACTTTCCCTGTCAGGGTCAGTTCCCCGGTCATAGCGAGATCGGGGCGCAAGGGTGTTTTGGTCAATGCCGAGACCAATGCTACGGCCATGGTTATTCCGGCTGAAGGACCGTCTTTAGGGACAGCGCCTTCAGGAATATGAATGTGAAAATCGTTTTTCTGATAGAAGTTTGCAGGCAGTCTTAAATCCCCTGCGCGTGATCTCACATAGGTCATGGCCGCTTGCGCCGATTCTTTCATGACATCCCCGAGTTGCCCGGTAGGCGCCAGTTTCCCGGTACCGGGGAGCACGGTGACTTCTATAGTGAGGGTTTCGCCGCCAAACTCTGTCCATGCCAGACCGGTAGCGGTGCCTATTTCCAGCGGCCCTTCGGATTCAGCTTTCTTGAACTTTGGGATACCAAGAAACTTTTCCAAAACAGCCGGGGTGATTTTGACATTGGTTTTCTTGCCTTTTTCGACCACGGTTTTAACCACTTTTCTGCAGATTGTGGCGATCTCCCGTTCAAGGTTTCTCACTCCTGCCTCACGGGTGAAGTCGTGGATAATTGCGTCCAAAGCTTTGTCGGAAATTTCTATATTTTTCCTGGTCAGGCCGTGCTCGGGTATTTTTTTAGGGATGAGAAAACTTTTTGCGATGCCCATTTTTTCCTGATCGGTATAACCGGGCAGGCGTAGCACTTCCATCCGGTCGAGCAAGGGTTGCGGAATGGAGTGCAGGACATTGGCGGTACAGATAAAAAAGACATTCGACAGGTCGTAATCGACTTCCAGATAATGGTCGTTGAATGTGGAGTTTTGTTCCGGGTCAAGAACTTCCAGTAATGCGGAGGAGGGGTCGCCCCGAAAATCGGCGTTCATTTTGTCGATTTCATCGAGCATGAAAACAGGGTTGTGGACCCCGGATTTCTTGATGCCTTGAATGATTTTCCCCGGCATGGCTCCAATATAGGTTCTGCGGTGTCCCCGGATCTCTGCCTCGTCCCGTACGCCGCCAAGGGAGACACGGACAAATTTGCGGCCCATGGCTCTGCCGATGGATTGCCCCAGCGAAGTTTTACCGACACCCGGTGGACCCACAAGACAAAGGATGGGGCCTCTTATTTTTTTTACCAGTTTCAGCACGGCAAGGTGTTCGGTGATGCGTTCTTTGACTTTTTCTAACCCGAAATGGTCTTTATCAAGAATTTTCTGGGCTTCGGGAATTTTGATTTTTTCGGCACCGGTGCCTTTTCCCCAAGGCAAATCGGTGAGCCATTCAATATAGGTCCGGGAAACTGTAGCTTCTGCGGACATGGGTTGCATGAGCTCCAGCCGCTTTAATTCTTTAACAGCTTTTTCATGAGTGTCCTTGGGCATTTTTGCTTTTTTGATCTTTTGCTTGAGCTCATCCAAATCGGTTTTGAACTCATCGCGTTTGCCCAACTCTTTCTGGATAGCTTTGATCTGTTCGTTGAGATAGAACTCTTTTTGACTGCGTTCCATTTGTTTGCGCACCCTGCCATGAACGCGTTTTTCAATTTTAAGGACTTCCATCTCTGACTTCAGAATGCCGAGAAGTTTGTTCAACCGGTCTGAGGGATTCAGGGTTTCGAGCAACTCCTGTTTTTCCTGGGTCTGAAAAACCATATAGGCGGCAATGGTATCGGCATAGCGGTGCGGTTCCAGAATGCTGGAACTGGCGGCCACGGCCTCCAGAGGAATTTTTTGATTCAATTTTACGTATTGCTCAAACAATGTTCCCACACTGCGCATCAACGCTTTCACATCCGGCGTGAGTTGGTCGTTTTCATGGATGCGGTTGACTTCAACTTCGAAATAATCAGGGTTGTCGATGAACGATTCAATACGCCCTCTTTGCAGGCCTTCGACCAGAACTTTCATCGTCCCATCGGTCAGCTTGAGGATCTGGAGAATATTCGCGACCGTTCCCATCTCGTAAATGTCCGCGGCTTGCGGTTCGTTGTTGTTGGGATTGCGCTGGGCGGAAAGGAAAATGCTTTTTTGCTCGGCCATGGATTTTTCCAGGGCCAGAATGGATTTTTCCCTGCCTACAAACAGGGGAAGCACCATGAACGGGAAGACAATAATATCCCGTAAGGGGAGGAGCGGTAATGCGATATTTTCTGAACCCATGATTTTAACTGGCCTGTTTTTTGTTTGCGTAAACCAACATGGGTTGTTCGCCTTTTAGGACTACTTCGTCATTGACTATAACTTCTTCCACATCTGGCTTGGAAGGAAGGTCAAACATGATGTCGAGCATGGTCTCTTCCAGAACGGCGCGCAGGCCCCTTGCTCCGGTTTTGCGTGCGGTTGCTTTTTCGGCGATGGCGCGGATAGCGGCATCGGTAAATTTGAGCTTGGTGTTTTCAAACTCAAACAGTTTTTTATACTGTTTGACCAGGGCGTTCTTAGGTTCGGTCAAAACCTGCATCATTGCGTCAACGGTCAGCTCTTTTAACGTGGCCACCGCTGAAAATCGCCCGACAAATTCGGGGATGAGGCCATACTTGAGTAAGTCTTCCGGCTGTGTCTTTTCGAGAATATCTTCCTCGTCAAGCTCTTTCTTGGAAACGATTTCATGCCCGAAACCGAGGCTTTTCTTCCCAATGCGGTTTCGAATTAATGAACCCAGCCCGACGAATGCCCCGCCGCAGATGAAAAGAATATTGGTGGTGTTGACCTGGAGAAACTCCTGATGCGGGTGTTTCCTGCCTCCCTGCGGGGGGACGCTGGCTGTGGTGCCTTCAATGATTTTTAAAAGGGCTTGTTGTACGCCTTCGCCGGAAACATCGCGGGTGATTGAAGGATTTTCTGACTTTTTGGAAATCTTATCAATCTCATCAATATAGATGATTCCGCGTTCGGCCTTTTCAACATCGTAATCGGCGTTTTGCAGGAGTTTTAAGATGATGTTTTCGACATCTTCCCCGACATAACCCGCTTCGGTCAGAGTGGTCGCATCGACAATGGTGAAGGGAACATCAATAATTCGCGCCAGAGTCTGCGCCATGAGGGTTTTCCCGGACCCGGTGGGCCCGATCAAAAGCACATTGCTCTTTTGCAGTTCCACATCTCCTGTGTCTTTATTGGAGTCGATTCTTTTGAAGTGGTTATGGACGGCAACAGAAAGGATTTTTTTGCAACGTTCCTGCCCAATAATATATTGGTCGAGGTGCTTGTATAAGTCATGTGGTTTGAGAAGATGTTGGAAGTCTTCGCCCTTTTCCTGAGCCCATTCTTCCACCATGATTTCATTGCAAAGCTCAATACACTCGTCACAAATGTAGACCGTGGGTCCGGCAATCAGTTTTTTGACTTCTTCCTGACTTTTCCCGCAGAAGGAACAACGGTAATTCCCGGTGGTTGTGCTTTTCTTGGCCATAAATCCCTCTCCAAAGGGGTTGGAATAGAGTGCTTATTCTACTTGCATCAGTTTTTCTTTTTGCCCTTATCGCCCGACTTTACTTCATCCCGATTGCTGATTACGCTGTCAATGAGGCCATAAGACTGGGCTTCTTCGCCGGTCATATAATGATCCCTCTCGGTATCGGTATTGACCTGGGAAACGCTTTTTCCTGAGTGCTTGGCCAGGATGCCATCGAGGATGGACCGGATTCTGCTGATTTCTTTCGCCTGAATTTCAATGTCGGTGTGTTGTCCCTGAAACCCTCCGCTGGGCTGGTGGATCATGATGCGGGAATGCGGGAGCGCAAACCGTTTTTTGGGTGCGCCAGCCGCCAGAAGCAAGGCTCCCATGCTGGCCGCCTGACCAATGCAGATGGTTTGAACGTCGGGCTTGATATATTGCATGGTGTCATAGATGGCCATTCCCGAACTGACCTGTCCACCCGGACTGTTGATATAAAGATAGATATCCTGATCGGGTTCATCCGATTCCAGAAACAGTAACTGGGCGATGATCAGATTGGCCATATGGTCTTCAATGGTGCTTCCTATAAAAATGATTCGGTCTTTGAGCAGGCGTGAATAAATGTCATAAGACCTCTCGCCCCGACTGGTTTGTTCAACTACAATAGGTACCAACTGGTTGTATATTTCTGTCATGGTTTTCTCGAGATTAGGAATTCGGCAAGGAAAAGCGTCTTCCTGAACCCGGTTGCGGTTCGGAATGCGTTTTTTGCGTGTAAGTCATTAAAAAATAATTAGATATCTTTGTAATGGTTGAGCCTTAATTATCAGCAATTAAATCTTTTCTGTCAACTATTTCTTCTTTAATCTTCACCTTTTCCAACGCGGCAGAAAGGGTTTTATCCCGCTTCATACGACTATGCAGGCGGGCCAGGACCCCGCTTTTTTCCCATTCCCGTTTTATCTGCTGAAGGTTGCCACCGCCCAGCAATTGGGACATGTTTTTGACCTCTTGTTCCAGCTCTTCTTCGGTGACTTGTGACTCCAGATCACGAGACAACTGGTCGAGAATTAATTCTTCCTGCAGGGCCTTCATAGCCGGTTCGCGGTATTGTTCCAGCAGTTCCGGAGTCAGTTCAATACCGTGATCATGGTCGTGATCGTGTGTGTGATCGTGATCATGCCCGGCCTTTTTGCCCTGTTTTTTCTGGGCCTGCTCGACCATGAACTTAACCTGTTCTTTCACCAGCCCTTCTGGAAGATCAAACTGATTCTGCTCGCTGATTTTATCCGTCAGTATCTTTTTCAGTCTCTTCCGGGCTTCATTGCGTTCAAAATCTTCCAGCCCGGAGCGGATTTTTTGCTTCATATCATCCAGGCCTTCAAAATCCCGGCCGTCTACATTTTTTGCAAATTCATCGTCCAGTTCTGGCAGTTTTTGTTCTTGAATTCCTTTCAGGACAATTTGGAAATCGACACTTTTCCCGGCGATTTCTTTATTGTGGTAATCCTCGGGAACTTGCACGGTGATGTCCCGGGTTTCGCCGATTTCCATACCGATCATGCCCT
>PCTK01000052.1:18280-19041 GCA_002786505.1 Nitrospinae bacterium CG22_combo_CG10-13_8_21_14_all_47_10
AATCAACTGCCCTCCACCTGCCTGGATGATCTGATCGTTCGCGGCTCCTCCTTCAAAAGGTTCCTCGCCAATCTTACTGGTAAAATCTACCTTCAGTAAATCCTTGTCCTGTGCCGGGCGGTCGGTCACATCGACGTTTGTCGCCTTCCGCTGGCGCATGGCTTCTATCGTTTGGTTGATATCTTCATCTGTGATACGCGGGGTTTTCATTTCCAGTTCAATGCCGGAGTAGTCTTTGAGCTCGACCGTGGGGAGCACCTCAATAGATGCGGAAACAGAAATGTCCGTTCCATCTTCGGCGCTGACTTCCAGGAGATGGGGCTGGCCTACCGCTCTGAGGTCTTTTTCGACAATGGCATTGTTGAGTTGTTCGCTGATCAGGTTGCTCAGGACTTCCTTTTTAACATCCGGGCCAAACTTTTTTTCCAGCATGGCAACGGGCACTTTTCCTGGGCGGAATCCGGGAACCTTAACCTCTCGCCCGAGTTTTTGATAATACTGTTTCAACTTGGTATCGTATTCCTGATGAGGAATTTCGAACTTGATTTTTTTGTTACAGGAATCAACGTCTTCGATTTCGATTTTCATAACGTTCCAAATGTTTAAAGATTGACGCGGAGTATACCTCCGCAGGTAATTGGCAATATGTTTATCTTGCTGGCAAACTCTCTCGCGGCTCGCGGAGTACCTCCGCAGGTAATTTGCAATATCTTTATCTGCTGGCAAACTCTCTCGCGGCTCGCGGAGTACCTCCGCAGGGA
>PCTK01000052.1:19115-23406 GCA_002786505.1 Nitrospinae bacterium CG22_combo_CG10-13_8_21_14_all_47_10
CGGGTGGTGCGGATGGAGGGAGTCGAACCCCCACGGTTGCCCACTGGATCCTAAATCCAGCGCGTCTGCCAGTTCCGCCACATCCGCGTTTATAATTCAATGGTTTAGTATGGCTTTTTACCCGGAATTTTCAGCTACTTCGTAGGCATGTATATGCTTGCAGAAAACCACCGCAAATAATATATCATTTAATAGGTGCGGATTCTGCAAATATCTGGGTTTTCTAGGAACTTTTGCCTTTTTTCAACTCGGATTCCATTTCAGAGTGAAGTTCCGAGATTTCCTGCTGGAGGTTTTCAAAGTTGACTTCTTTCTTCGCACAATAATTCCTGAGGTAGGAATACAAGATAAAAACGCAGGTCCATTCATCAAAAACTTCCGCACTTTTTTCGCAACGTTGTTCAAACGCGGAAAGGCTGTCTTCGACTTGTTCCATTAGTTTGCAAAAACTGACGACTTCGTTGCTTTCATCCAGATCTTCAGGAATCGCGAAGGTGCCAATCTCTCCGGGTGATTCTTTGAGTGCTTGATATTGCTCTTCTATCTGCTGAAGGCTGACACCGGAACCCATGCAATAAAGACGCAGATTGCTGAAGGCGATGAACAGACACTCATAGCCGCCAATTTCCGTGGCTTCTTCATTGTCATCAGAAACGGCGTGGGCAATATCTTCTTCTATCGCGTCGAACATGTGAAAAAAATTGTCGAGCGGAGTCAGGTTGTCAGATTCGTTTTTTTGCATTATCTTTGCCGTGACTTGGGTTTGCGTTCTTTTGGGACGAGCCGGGTTCCGGCAGGGTAATAACCTTTAGGGATGGTCAGCCCGGGGTAGACCCAGGTTTCTTTCCCGAGCAGTACGCCGGGGCAGATAATGGCATTGCAACCCAGTTCAACGTTGTCGCCGAGCACCGCGCCCAGTTTTTCCATCCCGGTATCCCAGGTTTCAGAGCCGTGGGGGATATGGATGGGGTTGATATAGCCCTTTAGTTTTTCATCGACATTTCTAAACTGAAGGTTGGCCAGTTTCGACCCTGCTCCCAGATTGACATGGTTCCCTATGATGCTGTCGCCGATATAATTGAAGTGGCCTGCTTCGGTGTGATTCATGAGAATACTGTTTTTTACTTCGGTGGTGTGCCCGACCACACTGTGGTTGCCGATCCAGACGTTGCCGCGGATATAGGCCCCCTGGCGGATGTCGCAGTTCTCACCAATCAAGGCCGGACCTTTAATAATGGCCGAAGGTTCCAACTGTGTCCCCTTATCGATGAAGATATCCAGTTCTTTCAAATAAACCGGTTCGGCCAGATCAATCCAGTCCTCAACGTAAAGTCCTTTTCCGCCACGGTGGTAACTGGATGAGTCGAAAGTAGTCTTTATCCCCTGCAAATGAGAGACATAAGATCCGCTCTGGGTTTTATCATGTATCAGTTTTTCCAGTAGAGGACCCAACTTTTTTAAAGGGTCCCATACCCGTTCGCAATCGGCAAATATTTGGCGATAAGGTTCGCTCAGGTCTGAAAAAAAAAGGTTTAAGTCTCTCATGCGGAGTTCCTCTACCTATCCAGGTAAATACCTTATGAGAAGTTTTAAATTCCCCCAAGGGGGATTTGCTTCTTCTGTTATTATTAGGGAGACCTTTGCATAAGTGGTTCTGTATTGAGAAAAAGCGAGATCCTTCTTCGCCAGGCTCATCAGGATGACAATACGATGGTTTCTACGTGTCATTCTGAGCGTAAGCGAAGAATCTCGGAGTTGTGCAAAGCCCTCATTATTAAGCTGGGAAAAACTTTTTGATCGTCCATTAAAGCTATTGCCAGTTGGCCCCACGCCGAGAGGCTAGTGGATTATATACCACTTGCCGAGAGGGGTCAGTTTGTTTCCCTCGGGGCTGGATTGTATCAGGTTCTGCTTTTTCATTTCATTAATCAGCCTTAACCGGTACTGTTTTTTTATTTCAAGCTTTTCATCGGTCACAGAATGGCCTGCTATTTGGCTAAGCGCGTACAATTCCATTTTATAGAGAGAGTTGTTCCGGTCTTTGAGTAAAGAGAATAATAGTTTCTGAATTTCCAGCCCTATTTTTTTCAGTTTGCTGGCAGTTGATTTCCCGCCCCGCAGGTTAACGCTGATTTTATTTTCAGTGCCGGAATTTCTCACAAAGATACCGGCTTTCCCTTCGGCAAGGGAAATATATAACATATCCGGGTCATCGGGGAAATTTTGGGTCTGGGCCGTGTAGCCGTTCTGTTTTGCTGATTGCATCAACAGTCGTTTTACTTTTCGCCACACTTGCGAGTCTCTGTAAAACAGGTCCTGGCGGATGTAATAGATGTAAACCGTAGACTTAAAACCTGGGGTAAAAGGCTGGCGAATGGACAGGATATACCTTTTTGGTGACAGAGTTGTTGCCAGTTGTTCGGTGGCGGCAAAAGTGTTGAGAGCACTTTTTAATCCATTGCCGGAGAAAACTTGTATCTTCTTGTCGGCCAAAGTGAAATAGCCGGTAGTGATGTTGTGCCCTGTTTCCTCACTGCCTACTGCGAGAACCTCCGAATTGTTTTTCGCGGAGTTTTCGGGGAGGGCTGTGTCGAGGTTCAGGAGAACGTTCACACTTGCCACTCCGTTTTTTTGCAAGGGTTTAATTTTACCTTTAAATTGTGTTTTTTTTGTCTTCGCAAGTTTTGTCAGTCTTTGTTCCAGCAGAGCGAGGTGGATTTTAAGCAGGATCCACTTGTCCCCGACAGCGGTGAGGAGAGGGTTCAATCCCATTGCCTCGGCGGCGGTGGAAGCGTTGAGGTCGCTTTCCACCGTATTGATATACAGCGATCCCTTGTACCTTTCGGGAAAGTGGGTCATCAGGTAGCGTGCTTGCAGGATGGCTGTTTCATCCCCACTCAAGACCCACAAGGCATCCTGAAACGGATCGTACTCCAGGCGGAAAAAGCGGTCCCCATCGGCATCGAAGACGGCGGCGGCAATTCTTTTTTCTCCGGACATTGCCGCCTTCTGGTTTGCCCGGCCAATTTCGAAAAGCTTGACGATGGCTTTATGGCGATGGAAACGGGATTTTAAGATCATGTCCGCGGTGATACGTGGGCACCCTTCCAGATCAGCAACTCCCGAGCGTAGATTGACAGCGCCGTTTTTGTTCACTTCATAAACTTTGCCGACACCGGCTTCCCGGAAAATTGGAGCGGCAATTCCTGCCAATGCTCCACATGCAGGGTCAACCACGAGGATGAGGTTCTTCAGCGTATCGGGAGATTTTATCCAGGAGTTTTCGGGTAGCAGGGAAAATTGCCGGAACAGTTCCAGGGCTTTCTTCCTGCAATCAGTTTTTGCTCCAAGGGTTGAAATTTTTTTAATGGTGTTGAAGTTTTGTTTGAGCAGGTGCCGGGTCAATTCGGCATCGTCTGAGGGTAGCGGCTTCATGCCATGAAAAGGCAGGAAAAGTTTGATGCCGTTCTGGTCTTCGGGATTGTGGGAGGCGGTGACCATGATGCCGCCATCGGCCCCTCCATGGAGCATGAACAAAGGCACCAGAGGAGTCGGCACGATACCTAGAACCAGGGCATTTGCGCCGGCTTTGCGGACACCTCGGACTACGGCTTCCGTAAAAATACCGGAAGGGTCCCGGGGGTCCCAGCCGATGACAATGGTTCTCTTTTTAGATGGAGTTGATTTTTGTCCAGACTGGTTTTTGACGTAGCAATAGGCATAAAGCTCCATGAACTCTTCTGTGATCCAGCCTTTTTCCAGAAACACCTGTTGCGGTGTCTGCCCCCTGCACTCGTGGTCTTTTGCCGGTTTGATTTCCCGGCGCACTCCATCAGTGCCTTGCAGACGGTTAATAATCTTTTGCATTAAATTTCTTTTTGGTTTCATGCGAAATTGAGAGCCAGAAAGGAAAACAAAATTTTGAAAAACAGGGGTTTCCAGCGGCCCCGGAATTGTAACATAGGGCACCTTAAAGAAAGAAGCGAAGGAAGGCTGGCCCGAGCAGTCGCATGCCACAGTTGCCAGTCGCTGATTTTAGCCCATGATACCGCTGAAGTCCTGCAAATTCAAAGAAAGGGAATTCGCCGTGACAGTCAGAACGTCATTCCCGCGCAGGCGGGAATCCAGTAGGGGCGAACGGCCGTTCGCCCTTACATGAATCGCCCCTACTAAAAGCGTCCGTCATTCCCGCGCAGGCGGGAATCCAGAAATCAAATCAGGGTTTCGCTCTTCAATCAGGCGTAGCTGACAGACTCGTTTCCATTTTCTGACCTGTTTTCGCGGGTGCTCG
>PCTK01000078.1 GCA_002786505.1 Nitrospinae bacterium CG22_combo_CG10-13_8_21_14_all_47_10
AAGTTTGGAGCGCCATGGCAACAAAAAAATCACAGGCCAGGGTTAAGAATAAAACTCCCAAGGCTCCTGTTCGGTCGAAACGTAAAAAAGCTACTAAGGCACCTGCTGGCAAAAAAGGAAATTCCAGTCCGGCCAAACCCCGCCCGGTACATGATAATGCGGCGCAAATCAAATCCAGATTAAAAAGCAAATCCAGGGTCAAATCCAAAACCGCTCCGGTTAAAACCCCTTCCAAGGCAAAATTCAGCCATACATCCTTTCCCATTGTTGGTATTGGGGCCTCAGCCGGGGGTTTGCAGGCTTTTGAAGATTTCTTTGCAAATATGGATTCAAATACCGGAATGGCATTTGTCGTCGTTACGCACCTGCACCCTGGGCACGTTAGTGCGCTTCCCGAACTCATCGCTAAATGTACCAGCATGGAGGTTCTGACGATTAAAGATGGCATGATGGTGCGTCAGAACTGCATTTACCTGATTCCTCCCGGCGTCAATCTGGCTATTTTTAACAGATCATTGCATTTGACCAAGCCCTATGGGGCACATAGTACCCAGTTGCCCATTGACTTTTTTTTCCGCTCCCTGGCCGAAGATCAAAAGGACAAAGCGATCGGAATCATCATGTCCGGAACAGGTACGGACGGCACACTGGGCATGCGTGCGATCAAGGGTGAGTCTGGCATGATTATGGTTCAGAATTTAAAAAGCGCCAGGTTTTCAGGGATGCCTCAAAGTGCTATAGATACGGGTCTGGTGGACTACACCCTGCCTCCGGGCAGGATGGCGAAGCAGTTGGTCAAATATGTGAAAGGTCCATTTTTGAGTCCTTTTCCTGCGGTCAAGTTAGAGATCCCCCTGAAAAATGCGACGCAAAAAATTTTACTCCAGATTCGCCAGCGCACCGGCCACGATTTTTCAAATTATAAAAGTTCTACTATTCGACGGCGCATTGAAAGACGGATGAACGTCCACCACATTGAGAATCCGGCCAGTTACGTTCGTTTCCTGCTGGAAAACCCGCAGGAGTCCGACCTTTTATTCAAGGATATGCTTATCGGGATGACCAGTTTTTTCAGGGACCCCGCAGTCTATAATTTTCTTTTAGAAAAATCCCTCCCCAGCCTTCTTAAATCCCAACCCGAAGGCTACGCGCTTCGTGTCTGGGTTCCTGCTTGCGCCAGCGGCGAGGAAGCTTATTCTCTGGCCATCTCTCTTTATGAGTGTATGAACAAGGTCGGTCGCTATTTGGATTTCCAGATTTTTGCGACCGATCTGGATCGGCAAGCCATCGACTTCGCGCGGATTGGTATTTATCCCGAAGGCATTGCGCCCGATGTAGGGGCTCAGCGGCTAAAGAAATTTTTTCTCAAAGAAAACAACAGCTACCGGATTAGAAAGGTCATCCGCGAAAGGGTGATCTTTGCACTGCAGAACGTTATAAAGGACCCCCCATTCACAAAACTGGATATGGTTTCCTGCCGTAATCTGCTGATTTATCTGGAATCAGACACACAAAAGAAAATTTTTAATTTATTTCATTATGCTTTGAAACCTGGGGGGATTCTCATCCTTGGAACCTCCGAGACAGTGGGAAGCCTGTCCAGTCTGTTTAAGTCTGTCAGCAAACAATACAAGGTGTTTTTGCGCCAGAAATCTGAGGATCCCTTTAAAGTTCAAATAAGTAAAATGCCGCAGGACCTGGTATTGGGTCTGTCAGAAAGAAAAAAGGTTGAAATGGAGATGCCAAAAATCCGGCCCAGCACCTTGGACGCGGCGAACAGGGTATTCCTGGAGCAATTAACACCACCAGGCTTAATCGTTAACCATCGCGGTGATATTGTTTTTATTCATGGAGAGGTTGGACCTTTCATGGAACTACCTCCCGGTCGACCCAGCAAAAATGCCCTATTGATGGCACGGGATGGATTAAAAATTGAACTGGCCACGGCTCTTAAGCACTGCAGGGAAACGAATAACAGGATTAGTGTCAAAAATATTCCTGTCAAGCACAACGGAGACTTTACCTTTACGGATTTGACCGTACAGCAAATTTCTGGCTTTCCTGAATTTCATGACTTAATGTTGGTTGCGTTTCATGTATCGGAATCCCAGTCTGCTATCGCTGGCAAGGGAGGGACTAAATCCAAAAATATAAAAATTGAGGCCGATAAACTCAAGCAGGAACTTCAGTATACCAGGGAGACCTTGCAAAGCACTATCGAAGAACTTGAAACGACTAATGAAGAACTCAAGTCGACCAATGAAGAACTGCAGGCCACCAACGAGGAGCTTCAGAGTTCCGGCGAAGAGTTGGAAACCTCCAAGGAAGAACTGCAATCCCTCAACGAAGAACTGCAGGCCACTAATATGGAGCTTCAAGCCAAGGTCGATGAACTTACCTATGTCAACGATGATATGAAGAACCTGCTGAACAGCACAGAAATTGCCACGCTCTTTCTGGACAGCGATTTGAACATCAGACGTTTCACGTCTGCGACCAAAAAGGTGGTCAACCTGATTAACTCGGATGAGGGGCGGCCGATAAGCGACATTTTATTTAATCTTAAGTACCAGAATCTCGTAAAAAACTGCCAAAGCGTGCTGAAAACACTTGTATGCAGAGAAAAAGTGGTGCAAACAAAGGAGGGGTTTTGGTTCATAATGCGGATCACGCCTTATAGAACATCCGAAAACAAGATAGATGGTCTGGTTCTCACCTTTGTGGATATCGATAAGATCAAAATGGTATGACTGGGACCAATCTCCCTATGAAAAATAAAAGAGTTTATGATTTTGAAGAATTGAGAAATGCCGCCGAGGCAGTTATTGAAAAAAGCCAGGGCGACTTGGAAAATAGCAATACGAAATTCAAGGGCATGCTTGAGGAATTGCGCGTTTATCAAGTCGAATTGGAAATGCAGAAAGAAGAACTGATCAGGGCCGGGCAGGAGCTTGAGGAGATGGAGAGTAAATATGAGGCTCTCTATGAATTAGCTCCCTGCGGCTATTTGACCTTGAATTCAAAAAAGGAAATTTTGCAATCAAACAAGAAGGCCGCTACCTTGTTAGGGGTCTCTAGAATTAATATGATTGGCGAGAGTATTGTGACTTTCATTGCTTCGGAGGACCAGCCCCGGCTTGTTAAATATTATAAGCAGGTAAAAAAGGTTTCAACGGCAACGGGCCTTAAAATCCATAACCATCCTCCCGGCGTTTTGTATGTTGAATTGGAAACCCATGTTGAGAGCCCAAATTTAAAAAACCTTTATTACCAAACCATTTTGATTGATTGTTCCGAGCGGGTGAGAATTCGTAAGAGAATGGATGAGCAACAGGAACAACTTAAAATGAGAGTTAAGGAGTTGAATGATAAAAATATTGCCTTGGGAGAGCTTTTAGGACAAGTAGAATCTGGAAGGTCGAAGATTGAAAAGGCCGTCACTTTTAACACAGAAAAACTTTTGATTCCCCTGGTCAACAGGCTACGGGCAAAGGATAACGGTAAAAATACAGAAGCATTGAAATTATTGGAAAAAAACATTAAGCAGATTGCGTCACAATTTGGCCTGAAAGTGTCAGGAAGCCTGATAAAGCTCTCCACTAAAGAAATTGAAATCAGCAACATGATTCGTGCGGGTTTTTCCAGTAAAGAAATTGCATCCAACTTCGACATCTCTTTGAAAACCGTGGAAACACACCGACGAAATATTAGAAAAAAACTGGGCATCGCCAACAAGGAGGTCAATCTAACTTCTTATTTGAACGCGATTTAAGTCCCTCTCCCTGATTAAATACCACTTAGCTGATATACCCATTTTATACTTGGTTTTCTTCCGTTGCGCTTTGCTTTAAATCTGCGATCCTAACCCCAACCTGTCACATGAACCTTTTTATTTAAGGTTTCTCTTTGATGGGATTGAGAAAATCCTTGTTTATAAAGGGAGTGATTGGAGCCAGCCTCTCAATTGGAAATTTATTTAATTTGGAGTGCCTGAATATTTTTAAAATTTACCCTTAGCAAAAAAAATCCCGGAAATGGCCCTGTGTAGTGAAGATGGCGCCACTTTAAACGGAAAAAGAGGTTTGCTGATATCCCGGATGGGTAGAATTGGCCCCCATTGTTAAAAATAATAAGTGATAAAAGTTATGACTGTTCTGATTATAGAAAAAGATGGGAATTTGCTTTCTTTCATTAAAGATTTGCTGAGCAATTGTGGTATTGAGGTTCTAACTTCTTCAAATGGGCAGATAGGCCTCAATGTTTTAAAAAAGAATAAAAATGTCCATTACATAATCTCCGATCCGAGATTGCCAGACATGGACATGATTGAATTTTTGCTTAAGGCGGCTTCTGTCCAGGGCAAGGATTCTGTAACGCTTGTATCTCCCCAACAGTTTTTCGAATTTTTGGGTTCACCCCTTTACGGACGTGGAAGAATTTGAGGTTGAAAAATTATAACGACTAAAAGCTTGCTACTTTTAATTCCGTAACCCTCCCCAGGTTAGCCCGCATATTTCATGAGTAAAAGATGGCAAATTCCTTTCAAGCCTTTAAAATAAGGCTGATCTGCCAATC
>PCTK01000232.1:0-4042 GCA_002786505.1 Nitrospinae bacterium CG22_combo_CG10-13_8_21_14_all_47_10
CCACAGCAGGAAAATCAAAATTCGCTTCAAAAATATCTCATCTTCTCCAACTATGATATTTTTTCAGCCAGCCCAATATCATTTTCGGGGCATGGGCTCGTTTCCACTCCCCGGCAACGTATTTGTTGGCTTCGGCCCAGGTGGGATAGGCATGAATGGTGCCGAGTATTTTATTCAGTCCCAGCCCCTGTTTCATCGCCAGGACAAACTCCGCCATCAAGTCGCCGCCGCGCTCTCCGACAATGGTCACACCGAGGATGCGGTCTTTGCCAGGCTCGGTGAGCACTTTCACGAATCCATGAGCCTCCCCATCGGCAATGGCCCGGTCCAGGTCGTCCAGGCCATAGCGCGTCACCTCATAAGCGATTCCCTTTTCCCTGGCCTCCTGCTCGTTAAGGCCGACTCGCGCAACCTCGGGGTCGATAAAGGTCGTCCATGGAATGACCCGGTAATCCACCTTGAATTTCTTGAATTGTCCGAACAAGGCATTGACAGCGGCGTACCAGGCTTGATGCGCGGCGGTGTGGGTAAACTGGTAGGGACCGGCCACGTCGCCGGCGGCGAATATATTCGGATACAGGGTTTCGAGATACTCGTTGGTGACAATGGTGCGTTGGGTTTCGATGCCCAGTTCTTCCAGACCGTAGCCTTTGAGCCGCGCAACCCGGCCCACGGCGCACAGTAGAACATCGAATTCAATGACCTTTTCTTGCCCCTCGTGTTCCACCACCAGCACTTTGCGGTCGCCCTCGCGCACGCACCGCAAGGCCTTGTGATCGGTCAATACCGTCACACCGTCGCGTTCCAGGCTCGCTTTTGCCAGGGCCGACACTTCCTCATCCTCACGGATCATGATGCGCGGAACCATTTCCACTTGCGTGACCCGCGATCCCAGACGCGCCAGACTTTGCGATAACTCGCAACCTATGGGTCCCCCTCCCAGCACGACAAGCCGGTTCGGGGCTTCATCCAGCTTGGCGAATTCGTCCCAGAGGGTGTCACTGGTCACATAACCCACATCCTCGATACCGGGAAGGGGCGGCACGAAAGGCCGCGCGCCGGTGGCCAGAACAATACTGCGACTGGTGAGCTTCTGGATATCCCCATTGTTCAGCTTAACCTCCACCGTCCAGGGGTCGACCAGGCGGGCATAGCCCTGCAAGACCTCCACGCCCAACCCGGTATAGCGTTCGATGCTGTCATGGGGCTCCACCGTCCGAATTACATCATGAACCCGTTGCATCACCTTGCGGAACGAGAAGGTGGGTTGCACGCTCTCCAGGCCGTAATGACCCGCATGCCGCATCTGATTGGCGAGCTTTGCGCTTTTGATCAGGGCCTTGCTGGGCACGCAACCATAATTCAGGCAGTCCCCGCCCATTTTATGGGCTTCGATAAGTGTCACCCTGGCTTTAACCGCCGCCGCGATATAGGCCGCGACCAGGCCCCCAGCACCCGCGCCGATCACAATCAGATTACGATCAAAGCGGGATGGTTTTTGGAATCCGGAGTAAACGCGGCGGGCTTTGATGATTGCCAGAATATTTTTCGCCAGCAGGGGGAAAACGCCCAGCAAGGCGAAGGAAAAGAGAAGAGCCGGAGACAATATGCCCGACAGGCTATCCAAAGCGGCCAATTGGGTGCCTGCATTGACATAAACAACGGTGCCCGCCAGCATTCCTGCCTGGCTGACCCAGTAGAACGTCCCGGCATGAATCGGCGTGAGCCCCATCAGCAGATTGATCAGGAAAAAGGGAAACACCGGCACCAGACGGAGGGTGAACAAATAAAAAGCACCGTCCTTCCGTACTCCATCGTTGATCGCCCTAAGCCGGTCGCCGAAACGGCCTTGCACAGCATCGCGTAGCAGATAACGGGAAACCAGAAAAGCCAGCGTTGCGCCCAGGGAGCTGGCAAAGGAAACGATGATCGTGCCCCATGGCAGGCCAAACAAGGCCCCGGCCGCCAGCGTCATGGCCGCCGCACCCGGCAGGGACAGGGCGGTAACCCCCACGTAGAACGCGAAGAAAACACCACCCACAAGGAATGGATCGGTTCCGCGCCATGCTTCAATTTGGTTCAGCCCCGACTTGAGCCCATCAAGCGTCAGCAGTCGGTTGACATCGAAATAAAAGAAACCGGCAACCAATGCGACCATCCCCGCGAGTAAAAAAAGTCGTTTCATTCCTTTTCCCCAGACATTAATTTATTAAGCCGTAATCCATTAGAGCAATTTTAACTTCGGAAGGCACCCGCATTTCCTGGTTAGGGGATTCCTCCCAAAAGGTCCTTCGTGCCCGCGATCATGTTTAGAGCGACAAAACCGTTCCCAGCCTCATGGGTAGTCGCGGAGATTTCCTAACGCTTACATTGCATATTCCCTTTTCCCTGAATGATTTCAAGAAACTCAAATTTTTTCCGCCGCGACTGATTACAGCCGTAAGGATTTTGCGGCTGGATCGACCCTTCTTTATGAGAATGTCCTGAATTTCAAGATACAAATCATTTTCCAGAGGACCCGCCCATGTTCAGAGTTCGCGTTGTGGAGGAAAACCAGGCGCAAGGAGCCGCCAGGTCCATTTACGAAGAGATGATCACGGCCCAGGCCGAAATCCTCATGGTTCGTATCCAGCTTTGGAAATTGCTTCGGTTTGCACTGTTGCTCTTCTGTGCCGTCGCGGTTGGCGGATGGGACTTCTCCCGTCACAACGTGCCTCTTGGGGAAATCCACAAGGGCGGTCCACCCAAGGACGGAATACCCGCACTGCTTACTCCGAAATTCATCTCTGCCCGCGAGGCAGGCCGGAAATTGCTCGAACCTGGCGATAGGGTGCTGGGATTCTTCTGGAAAGGCGTCGCCAAGGCGTATCCGGTCAAAATTCTGAACTGGCATGAGATCGTCAATGACGATTTTTCGGGTAATCCGGTGGTGGTCACCTTTTGCCCTCTCTGCGGTACCGGCATGGTGTTTGATTCCGTTGGAGAAAGCGGGCCTCTCACTTTCGGGGTTTCCGGACTTCTCTATCAAAGCGACATGCTGATGTACGACCATAAAACCGAATCCCTGTGGTCACAAATCAAGGCTGAAGCCATAGCCGGGCCTCTCACCGGGACCAGGTTGCGCCAGCTTCCCTCCGTGCATACCACTTGGAAAGGCTGGCGCGCAAAATATCCCGACACCCTGGTTCTCTCGGACAAGACCGGTTATTCCCGGGATTATCGGCGCGATCCTTACGAGGGATACTGGGCAAGCTCCGATATCCTGTTTCCAGTCAACAACCACAGCGCCAAATTTCATCCCAAGGAAACCGTGCTGGGAGTGGTCATTGATGGAATAGCCAAAGCCTATCCCTTCAGCGCATTGCAAAAAGCAAAGGAAGGCTTCAAGGATAGAGTGGGGAATTCCACTATTTATGTTCATTTTGATAAGGAATCCCAATCGGCTGTAATCAGGAATGAGAACGGGCAAGAAATTCCTTCCGTGCGGGGGTTTTGGTTCGCCTGGTTTGCCTTCAACCCTAATACCATTATTTATGAAGCTTCTGATAATTGAAAAACTATCCTTTGTCAAAATTCGTTTAAACCTGCATGATAAAAAATAAAAATTTTGGCCCATGGTCTGCTAATGGGTGGCCCTTTATTACAAGATCTGCCCCTATCCCACTGCCCATCCTAAAAAAAACACTAACCACGGAAGACACAGAAGACACGCCAGCTTTTGTTTTGTTTTTTTTCAGTGTGTTCCGTGTACCCGTTCCGGGCACGAAGGCTTTTGAGTAATACCACGTCTTCCGTGGTTGAAAAATCTTTTGAGGTGTTTTTCGTGGACGACAATAAAGTAAAGGGGGAGGAATTCATCTGTGTATATCTTTAGTTGAAATTTTCTGGCTTTCACTCAGTTATCCTATAATCTGGAGCTATGGTCGAACTTGTCCTCATCCTCCATTTCCTCGTTGTTTTGTTTTTCATCCTTGGGTTTCCCATCGGTCTTTTTTATAACTTCCGCCTGTTTCGCGTTATCCACTTTGCCGCATTGGCGGGG
>PCTK01000232.1:4107-4560 GCA_002786505.1 Nitrospinae bacterium CG22_combo_CG10-13_8_21_14_all_47_10
GGACCCGGTTTATGAGGGCTCCTTCATAGCAAGCTGGCTGAACCGGATCCTCTATATGGAAGGGTTTGATGCTGAAACGGTGGTTTTTATCGACCTGGGATTTTTAGCTTTGGTGGCTTCGTCCTTTTTCTGGAAACCGCTCACTCGGCGAGGAACGGGGATACCCCTTCCTTAGCTTTCATGCCTAATAGCCTGTCAGGGTTGGCGAAGGAACTGCATGAGTGAATGAGCCGGGAAAGAACTTCATCCGCATTCGTCCCTCTCATTCTAACTTTACCCTTACAGGGCACGAAGGCTTATGAGAGAGATCGCATCTACCTCCAGAGGAGAGGACTGATGTGAAGGTGGTTTAATAATGCTTTGCAATCCGTTATAGGAAGACAAAACTTTTCAAAGGTTTAATTTTTTGATGCGTGAGTAAAGGGTGGTGGGTTGCATTTTAAGAAGCTGTGC
>PCTK01000005.1:0-4265 GCA_002786505.1 Nitrospinae bacterium CG22_combo_CG10-13_8_21_14_all_47_10
CACCGGCACAAATGCGCTCATCGAAGGCACCCCGGCCGACAATGCCTTTTTCTTTTAGAAAATCAATCAAGCTGGCATACACCAGCCGGTTAAGATCATTTGCGCCATTGAAGCGTCGATAACTGAACCCGTGTTTTGAATCTCGGATTTCTTTTATTAGCTTGCGGACACCGGCATCACGGTTCATATCAACAGAACCTTCACCTTTGATGTAGACCAAAATATCTTTGTGTTTTGCCTTGGCTTCCCGAAACTCTGCTTCGGTTGGGGAAATACCACCTTTGTCGGCACATCCATACTGATCCCCCAGAATGCCGATATAGATATCACACCCGGTAACCTCATCAAGATATGCTTTTTCAGCGCATTTGCTTTTTGCTGGTGCATCTTCAAAAAGGAAAACATCAAAATACTCGGAAAGCAGAACATTGCCGAGAATAAACTCCTTCACCGCCCGGCGTTCTGCTTTAAGCTCTTTTTGCGCTCCGCTGATAAAGATTTTGAATTTTGTCATCTTCATTTCTTTAATCTATTTCACCTTTGATGCCTCTGATGCCTCGCCAAGCATTGAAAAGATAAGCTCCAGGTCAATCATATGATCCCTGAGATTCTCCCGTTTTGGCCCTTTATGTTTCTTAATAGGCTGATGGAGTCATCTCAAAAGTTGCTTTCGAGATTTCAGCAGTCAATATTTCGTATTCCTTTTGCTCTTTAATACCTCGTTTTTGCCATTGATCGGTCAGCTCCTCACGGATAGCGATCCCGCGCATCCGTTTCGCACGCTACACCGCTAATCGTGCTGTAGCTAAATTTTTGGCAAAGCCAAAAATTAGCGAAGGCGGATGGCGGAGAGGGGGGGATTCGAACCCCCGGTACCCAAAGGGTACAGTTGATTTCGAGTCAACCGCCTTCGACCTCTCGGCCACCTCTCCCTATCAGCACCATAGGGGCAATGAGCCCTATAAGTTTGCCCGGTAAAACTTTTATCCCGGCCTTTTGCCACTAGCTGGGAACCGGGAAGCAACATAACTTGAGCTCAACCGCTCTCTCCGTTCAGCGGGCTATTGCAATCTGCGCCCGCGGCGAGCAGGCGGTGTATTGAACCCCTTTGAGCTCGAATCCCTGTTTGCCTTCATTGGAAACGTGGTTAATCTTCTCGATCTGGCAACCTGTAGCTGGTGCTACGACCACCACCGGGGTTTTGAATGAAAATGCCTCTTTCTTTCAATTCCTGAATATCGCGAAGCGCTGTATCGTTTGAGCACTTGGCCAGCTTGGCGTATTTCGAGGTGTTCATGAAGCCCTCAAAATCATCTTCAAGTATACGATTAATGATCAAGCGTTGGCGATCATTCACTGGCTTTTGATTAATAGTAACCCAAAGCTGTGCCTTAAACAGAACATTACCCAGAGTCGTTTCGGCACTAGAAATCGCTCTTCCCAAACAATCCAAAAACCAAGCAAGCCATTCTGTTATGTCGGGTGTAGCCCGTTGCTGTTTCTCAAGCTGATCGTAATAGTGCTTGCGTTCTGCCTCAATCTGGGATGACAGGCTGTAAAAACGGTCTTGGGTGTCATCCGCACGAGCCAGCGCCATATCGCCAATGGCTCTTGCAATCCGCCCATTACCGTCTTCAAACGGGTGGATGGTTACAAACCACAGGTGAGCAATGCCTGCCTTGATGACCGGGTCAATGTCATCGCCGTTGCCAAACCACTTGAGAAACACCTGCATTTCTTTTTCTAAACGATCTGCACTTGGCGCTTCAAAGTGAACCTTTTCTTTACCGATAGGGCCGGAAATAACCTGCATGGGACCTGCGTCTATGGTACGCCAGCCGCCGACGGTAATTTTATGCATGCCACTACGCCCTGTGGGAAATAGCGCGGCATGCCAGCCAAACAGACGATCCTTCGTCAAATGCTTGGAAAACTGCTGCGTGGCATCCAGCATCATTTCAACGATGCCTTCCACATCCCGACTGGCGGGAATAAGCCCCGCGATATCAATGCCAAGCCTGCGGGCAATAGAGGAACGAACCTCTTCTGGGTTCAGGTTTTCACCTTCGATAGCTGAAGACTTTACAACGTCGTTCGTTAACGTACTGAGACTAGCCTCACGCTTTAGTTCAAAGCCAAGACTTTCCATGCGGCCAAGCAACCGCCCTTGGCGATGCCGTGTATCAGCCAGCTTGGATGCAAGAGCCTCTGCATCCCATGTAAAATCTGGCCAGTCTTGATGTTCGTGAATCCACATATTAATCACCGCATTATTTAAGGTGATTATAAGGCTTATTCACTGCAAGGCCAAGATAAATCGCCGCATAACATGCGGTGATTAAGTGCGCTATTCACCGCATGTTATTTGTCTGAGCATTCAGCCGATAGTAGCTCCGCTTGTTCAAGAACAGTTTGCGTGGCTTTTTCTTGTAGATCTGGTGGATAGCCGTATTTGCAAAGAATGTGTTTCACGACAACTCTAATTTTTGCCCTTACGCTCTCCTTGCCGACAAACATTCTCTCGGCCCAACAAGCTATTGCGGGTTGCCCCTGCGGCAAGCAGGCGGTTAGCCTTCGCCTAATTGATTGAGTTCGACAATAGATTCGGGGGTAACGACGCTTTCGGGGTCAGAGCCCAACATCCAGGGCTCCCGCTCGTATTTCTCCGCGGTTGCCATGTGGTTCATATAGTCGGTCATCCGTTGCTGGTTGTTCGACAAAAACTTTCGAAAAACCATTTTTGGCCGCTTTTTTCTATTAGCCATTAACATTCTTCCCTTTATTTAAACACTGTTAGCATTTATCCTTATATCCAGCTTCTTATGACCTGGAACTAAAGGGCATACTTGTCCAACATAAGAGAATATTATCTTTTAAAATAAACCGTTTATCTGATACTTTCTTAACACTGGAATAATTTCCTCGTTATTGTACTATTTCTAAAAAGGAGGATGAAATAAATATGCATCCGATCAAAGAGTTCATGATTCCAAAAATCATCAGTGTCGATAGCCGGGCTTCGGTGGAAGCGGCCGCCAAGTTGATGACAGAAAAAAAGATCAGCTCGCTTCTTGTTAAGGAAGGGGAAGAATATGTTGGGATCGTAACCAAAACAGATTTTATCCAGAAAATCATTGTTGAAGGCCGGGATCCGAAAACCACCCTGGTCAATTCGGCGATGTCCGCGCCTCTTCTTTCCCTGGACGAGTATATCGAGCCAAGTGAAGCCAACGAATTCATGCTGAGGAAGGGTATTAAACACCTTTTAGTGACCGAGGGGAAAAAGGTTGTGGGAATCCTGACCACAAAGGATTTGGTTTGCTGATGCCCTTGATAAGTTAAAGGGGATTCATTGGGCCAAGTTTTGGTTTTAGGGTAAATCCTGTTTCTGTAACAGCGGAAACAACTGGTAAAGTGCTTTCATCGCAAGGGGTGGCAACAGGGTAGTAAACGCAATCACCATAATGATTCCAGCATAAATTTCGTTAGTAAAAATTCCACTTTCCCGTCCCAGTTCGGCAAAGACGAGTCCCACTTCTCCGCGCGGGATCATGGCAATACCAATGATCCAGCGTGAGGGCCAGGGCTGGCGGATGACCAGTCCTCCCAACAACTTTCCCCCCATCGCGATAACAAGCAGAGATAAAGAAAAAACCCAAATAAAGGACGAACCCCAATCGACCTCCTGCAAGTTCAGGGACAGACCAACAGTCACAAAAAAAATAGGTGTGAAGAGGTGGACAATGGGTGTCATTTTTGTCTCAATATTTTCAGCAAACAAGGGGTTCGCATGAAGGGCTATACCAAAAGGAAGAAAAAAACGTCTGGACAGGGCCAGACCTGCGGCAAAACCACCCAGCAACATTGGCGCACCCAGCTTGTTAGCCAGCCAAGCGAAAAACAGAACTAAAGAAACTATCATGGTGGGAATCAGACCCGGGACTGCGCTCGTTTCATCAAAATGCCTGATGATCGTAGACATAAGCTTAGCCGCAATGGGAGCCAGGAAGAAAAAAGCCCCTACAAACATGATTACCCTGGTGGCATTATTCAGGCTCACGCCTCCACCAATGGAAAACTCGTAAAGCAATGCCAGAAGAACCACGCCCATAATATCGTCGAGTACTGCGGCACCCAATATGGTATGCCCTTCTGATGTGTTTAGATGCCCGAGGTCTGCAAGCACACGCACGGTGACGCCAATGCTGGTGGCTGTGAGTGTGCCTCCAATGAACAAAGACACCAAAATGGGAATATCAAATACC
>PCTK01000005.1:4322-4632 GCA_002786505.1 Nitrospinae bacterium CG22_combo_CG10-13_8_21_14_all_47_10
ACCACAGACCGAAGCCCCGTTTTAACCAAACTTCTAACATCCGATTCCAAACCTACTTTAAACAGAAGCAGGATGATGCCTATTTCCGCCATGAGCTTGATCGGTTCAATGGGCTCGATCCAGCCGAGGAGACTGGGACCCAAAACCACACCTGCCATCAGTTCGCCGATCACCGGCGGCAAATGAACTCGGTTCGCCAACTCCGCAAATAACCGTGCAGAAAGAAGAATTATAAGCAGAATTAGAAAAAACTGGTGGGTTTCCATGATCAAGATTCCCTGTTTAACGTCCTTTAAAATTAAAAACAGCG
>PCTK01000220.1:0-2339 GCA_002786505.1 Nitrospinae bacterium CG22_combo_CG10-13_8_21_14_all_47_10
AAATCCCATTGGGACTCAACCGTCACTTCATCGCGTGTCAGGGTTCCTGTTTTGGCATCCATAATTCAGAACCGGACGGGAAACATCAATCTCCCAGACATAATTAACATTTTCTACCGTGTTGCTTGTTCTATAGTTTTTAAATGGATTTCAAGTTTGGCCTGTTTTTCAGAAAGGCTGGTTTTCCTTTTCTCATCTTTTTCGATGACTTCGGCAGGCGCCTTCTTCACAAAATCCGGATTGGAGAGTTTCTTATCTAAAAATATGAGGTCTTTTGCAATTTTTTTCAACTCTTTTTCTATGCGATGCCTTTCTTCCTCAAAATCCATCATGCCTGCGAGAGGAATAATCAGGTCCATTTTTCCCAATACCAAACCTGCCGAGACCTCGGGTTTTTCTATATCAGGGCCTATGGTTATTTGATCAACCCGGGCCAATTCACAGATAAAGCCAACGTGTTTTTGCAAAGTGGCTTCCAGATCAGCATGGCGGGTTTTGATTAAAACATTTAGTTTCAACCCGGGATTCAGGTTCATTTCACCACGAATATTTCTTATACCCGTAATAACTTCCATCACCTTCCCCATAGACTCTTCCACTTCCGTATCGCTTCTGGCATCCGCGTATTCAGGAAAAGTGCTGACCATGATGCTTTCTCCGCTTTTTGGCAATTTCTGCCATATCTCTTCGGTGATAAACGGCATAAACGGATGCAAAAGCTTCAAGGCCGCTTCCAGAACATGCACAAGAACATTTTGTGCCGCTGTTTTTTCAGAGCCCTCAGCCATCAAGCGGGATTTGCTAAACTCGATATACCAATCGCAATACTCATTCCAGATAAACCTGTAAACCGCCAGCGCCGCTTCGTTGAACTTGAAACTCTCCAGGGCATGATTGACTTCCCGCGTGGTGTTGTTCAGTCGGCTCAGAATCCACCGGTCAGCGATGGACTTCTCGGACTGCCCATCCAGTTGACAACTGCCCTGATAACCTTCCAGGTTCATGAACACAAACCGGGAAGCGTTCCAGAGTTTATTGCAGAAATTCCGATAACCCTCAATACGATCCTCAGCCAGTTTGATATCCCGCCCCTGGGCGGCAAAAGCGGCGAGCGTAAACCGTAACGCATCCGTCCCGTATTGTTCCATGACCGCCAAAGGATCAATCACGTTTCCCTTGGTCTTACTCATTTTCTGTCCTTCCGCATCACGAATCAGGGCATGGATATAAACGTGATGGAATGGGACATCGCCCATAAATTTAATTCCCATCATGATCATCCGCGCCACCCAGAAAAACAGGATGTCAAACCCGGTACAAAGAACCGAGGTCGGATAAAACCGTTTCAGGGTTTCCGTTTTTTCCGGCCAGCCCAAAGTAGAAAACGGCCAGAGCGCGGAGCTGAACCATGTGTCCAACACATCGGTTTCTTGCTCCAGGTCTATCGAAGAACAAGCCGTACATTTTTCGGGAGCTTCGCGGGCCACCATAATTTTGCCACATCCCCCGCACGTCCATGCTGGAATCTGGTGCCCCCACCAGATTTGCCGGGAGATGCACCAATCCCGGATATTTTCCATCCACTCAAAATATGTATTTTCCCAGAATTTCGGGACAATTTTTATGGAGCCATCCCTCACCGCCTTTATCGCCGGTTCCGCCAAAGGCTTGGCTCTAACAAACCACTGTTTGGACAAATAGGGTTCGACAACCGTCCTGCAACGGTAGCAATGACCAACGGAATGGTTCATATCTTCTATTTTCAGCAGGACTCCCGCATCTTTTAAATCCTCAACCAGCTTCTTTCGGCATTCAAAGCGGTCCAATCCTTCATAAGCCGGACCTGCCTCGGCATTCATCGCGCCGTTGGGGTCCATCACGTTGACCGTAGCAAGATCATGCCGCCGCCCGATTTCAAAATCGTTGGGATCATGAGCAGGAGTTACCTTGAGCGCCCCGGTACCAAAGGAGGTATCCACATAGCTATCCTCGATGAGTGGAATTTCCCTGTTTACCAGAGGCAGGATTAACGTCTTGCCCTTGAATTTTGCGTAACGCTCATCTTCGGGATTAACGGCCACGGCCGTGTCGCCCAGCATGGTTTCCGGCCGCGTGGTGGCAATAACGAGGGAACCTCCACCTTCTTTAAAAGGATACTTCAAGTGGTAAAGGTGGCCCGGCGTGTCTTGATATTCCACTTCCAAATCAGAAAGCGCCGTGTGGCAACGGGGACACCAGTTGATGATATAGTCGCCTTTATAAATCAGGCCTTCTTCATAAAGAGTGACAAAGACCTCCCGAACCGCTTTGGATAAACCCTCGTCCATAGTAAAACGGTC
>PCTK01000220.1:2404-3075 GCA_002786505.1 Nitrospinae bacterium CG22_combo_CG10-13_8_21_14_all_47_10
TACGCCACTTCCACACCCGCTCCACGAATGCGTCGCGGCCCAGTGCCTGCCTGTCCGTTCCCTCCTCATGCAGTTGACGTTCGACCACATTCTGGGTGGCAATTCCGGCATGGTCTGTGCCCGGTTGCCACAGGGCATTGAACCCTTGCATGCGTTTCCAGCGAGTCAGGATGTCCTGCAAGGTATTGTTGAAGGCATGGCCGATGTGCAAACGCCCGGTTATATTTGGAGGTGGTATAACTATGGAAAAAGGTGGGCTATCAAGCGTCTCATCAGCGTGATAAAAATTCTTTTCCTGCCAGAACTGTCCCCAACGTTTTTCTACTTCCCCTGGTTCGTAATGCTTGTCCAATTGAATCATTCGATGAAAAAACTTCCTTACAGGCAAACATAATAAGTACTCTCCGCTTTGCCTGAAATACGCAAGGAGAGCGTAATGACGATCTTTATATTCTGAAAATGAGGAATGAGTTTCTTTAATAAAAGAGCGGGTCGTAAAGCAGGGCTTGCTAATACATGTCCTGCTTCTTAATTTTTTCTATCTCTTCCCGAATCACCCTGCGGGCAATTTCGGGAGTGACCTCTCTCACCACCTCACGGATGGTTTTTAAAATCGCACCGGACAATCCGAAAACCTCTTTTTCCAGCGAAGTCCCCAACGATCTATTCAA
>PCTK01000220.1:3087-4637 GCA_002786505.1 Nitrospinae bacterium CG22_combo_CG10-13_8_21_14_all_47_10
CTCCTCGGCAATCGCCTGGGTAAAGCGGTCATCGCCAGCTTCATACTCCCAACTTCTCGAACGAAGATTGCGGGATTCGAAATCCCGGGTGCGGCCTCGATCAGGAAATCCTGCAATGGAATCCAAATTTTCTTTTATATCTTCTGGCGTTGTAGGGCGCCTACCGACCTCGAAAAACGTGCCCGGAGCCATGCGCTCTAAAAGGTCTTCCGGCTCAGGAACGATCCCCCCCAATGATGACAACTCCGGGGGGTTCTCCTCATAGCTAACCTGCTCTTGTCGGCTCCCTATGGCAAGCTCCTTGAACGCCGAATCCAAATCATCAAAATCCTCCATTTTGTGCGAGCGAACCTCGGCAAATATCTCCGGCTCATCCGCATAACTGGAATCTTCCGGCTCATCCAAACTGGTTTCAGCAAAAGCCTCGGGCTCTTCTGCAGGAGGGACAGGAGGTTGCACAGACTCCCTGAGTTCTTCAACACCACGGATCATTTGATCCATAATATCATCATCGTTCTCAAGTTGAGGCTCCTCTTCCGGCTCAAGAGAGCTTTCCTCCAGAGGCTCGGATGGCTGTGTCGTCTCCGTCAACTCCCCGGGTTCTGTCAAGTCCTCATCGGACAAATCCAAAGCTGAATTATCCGCCGACAATTCAACAGGCTGGGGAAGTTCCAGATCTTCTTCTGTTAATGCGAAAACTTCATCCTCGGGAGATTCATGCTCTACATATGAAGTCCCGGCTTCCTCCGTAGAAAGTTTTTCAACCGACTCCAATAACTCCTCAAGACTCGGTTCCTCCTGCGGTTCCGAAACCTTTAAGTTGCCTAAAATCCTGGAGGCCTCATCCGTATCGTCTAATTGTTCTATAATTTCCGATTCTGAAAGCTCAACCGGACTTTCTGGCTCTTCCAAGTCTGATTCGGAAAGCAAAACATCATCATTGGATGAACCTTCCAGCAGGCCTTTGACCATGGCCACAATATCATCCGACTTGAACGGTTTCGAAATATGGTTGTCTGCGCCGCATTTCTGGTAGCGTTGTTCGTCAAAGTCCTCAAAATCACTGGCCAGAAGCAGAACCCTGATGCCACTGGTTTCCGGGGTCTCTTTTATTTTTGTGCTCAACGCAAAACCATCAAGGCCCGGCATATCCACATCTGCCAAAACAATATCAGGTTTAAATTCCGCGATTCGGTCAAACGCTTCCTGTCCGTCTCCAACACCTTCAACCTCCATGTCCTCGCTTTCAAAAGCCATGGAAACAATTTTTTGAATGGTGATGCTATCGTCAGCGACTAGAAGTCTGGATGCCATGAAACTCAACCCTTCGGGATTTTGAAAAGAACTTCAAAGACGGGACTCACTCCTGTGGCTTTCAGCCGAGATGACCTCTTGTTAACCAGAGAGAGTTATTGCTAGTTGGCCCCACGCCCGGAGGAGACCTTTGCATAACCCCGAGATTCTTCGCTTACGCTCAGAATGACATGCAGAATGACATGCAGAAACCATCGTATTGTCATCCTGATGAGCCTTGGCGAAGAAGGATCTCG
>PCTK01000166.1:0-186 GCA_002786505.1 Nitrospinae bacterium CG22_combo_CG10-13_8_21_14_all_47_10
AAAATCGCCGGGATTTTATGTGAATACGTCCCCGGCTGTTCCCCCGCTGTTATCATGGGAATAGGCATTAATCTCAATCAAACCCACTTCCCCGAAGAAATTCAGGACATCGCCACCTCGCTAAAACTGGAAACCGGAAAAACCGTCAACCGCACCGATATCATTCTAAGCCTGCTCGAAAACCTC
>PCTK01000166.1:221-1593 GCA_002786505.1 Nitrospinae bacterium CG22_combo_CG10-13_8_21_14_all_47_10
AGAAAACCTGATCCAAAAATGGACAGAACGGTCCGATATATTTGGCAAAACCGTGACGGTCTTGCAAAAAGGCAAATCCCTGACAGGCACCGCAGTGGGGCTCACCCCCGAAGGAAAACTGGTCCTGCAAAACTCAGATGGCGAAACACTGGTTCTCGATTCGGGTGAAGTTAGTTTTCAGCAGGCCGCTTCCGGTTAAAAACCTGTCATTAGGGTAGAAGGGTGGTTCTGCCAATAATCGACTTTTGACTCATAGCGGTTCCGCCTGCTCATAATTATTTCAGTCAATGCAAAATATGAATCAGGTTACCGGCGGCATAGGTGCGGACGACCTCCAAAGGGTCCTGCAACAACTCCACCAATATCGGGAAGGCTTCCGGCCCGCCCATCATACCCACTGCCCGGACCGCCGCGGTGCGCACCCGGGAATGTTCATCGTCCAACGCCATCTTTAACAAACGAACCCGGTCAGGAATCTTCGATTCTCCCAATACCCGCGCCGTGGAACTGCGTACACTGTAATCGGGGTGCTTCAACAGCTCTTCAAACACGATCTGGCAGGAGTTGGACCCCATGCGGTTCAACGCCAACGCCGCCGACAACTTCACCATTCCATCCTTATCGGCGCATAAGGGAATTAAATCCGGTTCCGCTTCCCGCAGGTTGCCCATCGCCAACGCCGCCGCCTGGCGAACGGACGCATTGTCGCGCTTGATCAGTTCCCGGAGTTTCGGCAACATATCGGGGGTGGCTTTGCCCTCGACCGCTTTCAGGCTGTAGAACACCATCTCCGGTTCTTCATGGTCGAACAATTTAGAAAGATGCGGCAGAACTTCTTCAGTGCCGATCTTGCCAAGGTAACCAATGGCCTGATACCTGCGGTCCGGGATCGGGTGAGTGAGCGGTTCCAGCACGTCTGCCAGATATTTCCCCTCGCCGTGCTTGACCAGCCCTGAGGATGCCGCCATACGCATGGGCACATCGTAGGATTTTAAAAATGCCCTCACTTCTTCGACCACTTCCGGCCCACCTTCATCACCCAATATTTCAACCGCCGCACTGCGTACCCATATATCGGTATCCCCCGTCATACGACGCGCCGCCTTCAAGGCAGTGGCAGGCGAAACCTTCTGCAATCCCTGCAAGGCAAATAAACGGGCCGTGGGGTAAACATCCTCCGTCGCCTTATTGAGCAAAGGGATCACATTCACATCCTGAGATTCGCCAGCCGCGCGCGCCGCCGCCGCGCGCAAAAAGGCCCGCTCGTTTTGATAAGCCTCCTGCAAAACTGCCAGACTCGTTTCGCGGATTTTTTTAAAAACGGTTTCCGGCCGCGACTCGGCGGCACTCCCCATCTGCGGAAGGAACAACA
>PCTK01000166.1:1725-4033 GCA_002786505.1 Nitrospinae bacterium CG22_combo_CG10-13_8_21_14_all_47_10
AACAGCGCATTTTTCAATAAGCATCGCTACCACCCAACCCTTTTGTTCTTCATTCATCCTGTCCTCTTGCAATAATTTTTCCAGCGCGTAAACCCGCCAGCGGTCCATGCCCCAATACTTGCGCGACAACTGGTCTTCATGCCCTCCCCGCTTTACGATCAACTTTTCATCAATCCAGTGAAACGAAAACCGTCTGGCAATACGGAGCCACAAATCATAATCCTCACAGACCGGCATGGCCTCATCGAATCCACCCATCTCATTCAGCAGTTCAGCCCGCAGTATCACTGAAGACGGGCTGACGATGCAAAGCGGCAGGCAATGGCGGAAAATATCGCCGGAATATTTGCGGTGCTTGTTCATCGCGTTCACCCGCGCTCCGTTGCGAATCCATATCTCATCCGTGTAAACAGCATGCTGATGAGGATTTTCCTCAACCCACTTCATCTGGGTAGCCAGTTTTTCCTTTTCCCACAAATCGTCTGAGTCGAGAAATGCAATCCACTCCCCCCGCGCTTCAACCATGCCCCGGTTGCGGGCGAAAGAAACACCCCGGTTCTCCTCCAGCCTGATAGGCCGAATTTCAGAAAACTGGCGCAGGACATCCGGCGTATTGTCTGTCGATCCATCATCCACCACGATCAGTTCGAAATCGGTGAAACTTTGGTCCAGCACCGAACGAATCGACTCGGCCAGACAGTAGGCGCGGTTGAATGTAGGAATGATCACGGTAACCATTGTTATTTATCCCCCTCCCCTGACTGTAAATCCGCAAGGACTCAATCCCAATGCCAGAACCAGCCCAGCCAAATCCAGGTAAAAAACAGCCCCCTGAAACTGGAAACAGCCCTAAGTTCAATCGTGTACGCAAACGCAAGCATATCACAACCAGGCCCCCGCCATAAATGCCTTGACAAAACCGCTAAATTCCCATAAAACTAGTGCCTTTCCAATGAATAACGGATTAAAAAACAGCCCACTAGCCGGGCTTTTCCCGATCAAGAAAAAAACAAGGGTCAAAGCCGTAGCGTGGCTTGACATTCAGGTTCTATATGGATTTCAGGGAAGTCACACAGGCTTTAAAAAACGATCTCGCCAGGGTTGAGAAGGCGATCAACCAGAACTATAAATCGGATGTGCCCCTGATTCCAGGAATCAGTTCCTATCTGATGAGTTGTGGTGGGAAGCGCATCCGCCCCATGCTCACCCTTCTGGGCGCCAAACTCTGTGGCCGCGAAGCCGATGACACCGTGGTTAAACATGGGTGTGTGGTCGAATATATCCACGCCGCCACCCTGCTCCACGATGATGTGGTCGATGAAACTACCGTCCGACGCGGCAAAGCAACCGTCAACGCCAAATGGGGGAGCGACGCCAGCATTCTTGTCGGCGATTTCCTCATTTCCCGTGCCATCCTGATTCTGGCAGAAGACTGCGAACGAAAAATTATCCAGGCCGTCACCGAAGCCACCAAAATTCTCGTCGAAGGCGGAATTCACGAATACACCGAAGCCCGCAACATCAAAGTTACCGAAAAACATATACTCAGTGTCATCCACCGCAAAACCGGGTCGATGATTTCCGTCAGCGCGCGGCTCGGGGGCTTGCTGGCCAACGCCACCGAACAGCAGGAAACAGCCATCATCTCCTTTGGCGACGATTTTGGCATGGCGTTCCAGTTGATGGATGACGCGCTCGACTACGATGCCGATACAGCAGTGCTCGGCAAACCTCCGGGAACCGATTTTAAAGAAGGCCATGTCACCCTGCCCCTGCACCATCTCTATAACAAGGCAGACCGGTCACTGAAAAAAGAAATCGAAGCCTTCATTAAAAACGAAAACGTCACAGAAAAAGATTTGCAGTATATCGTTGGACATATGCACAAACACAAATCCATCGACTACACCGTGAACCTCGCCCGCTTTTATACTGACCGGGCCAAGTCCCACCTCCGAAAAGCCGACTTCCCGGCTCCGCAATATATCGAATACTTTGATGCCGTGGCAGATTATATCCACAGCCGCCACACAGCCAGCGCCCACTAGGCGTGGCGCCAACTGGCCCTATTGCAAAAACAAAATGATCTCCCCCATACATTTGATATAGTAGAATCCTGTAGACCTTTCAGGGGAAACTATGCATCCTCTCGTTGACCTTGCCATCCAATCGGTCAAACACCATTTAAAAAATGGCCGCCCCCTGCCCGTTCCCGATCCCTTACCCAGGGACATGGAAGGCCGGGCCGGAACCTTTGTCTCCATCAAAAAGGACGGATTGCTGAGAGGGTGTATCGGAACTATCCAGC
>PCTK01000166.1:4193-4623 GCA_002786505.1 Nitrospinae bacterium CG22_combo_CG10-13_8_21_14_all_47_10
CGATGTGAAACGCTATGGCCTGATAGTGAGCCATAAAAACAGGCGCGGACTGCTCCTGCCAGATTTGGAAGGCGTAGAAACCCCAGCCCGGCAATTGGAAATCTGCCTGAAAAAAGGCGGCATTAACGAAACCGAGGACTATGAACTTTTCAGGTTTGAGGTAAAACGCTTCCACTAGGCGTGGGGCCAATGTCTAGCCCGCATATTGCATGAAAAAAAGATGGCGAAAACCTTTCAAGCCTTTAAAATAAGGCTGAGCGATAACTCAAAGAAAGGAATTTGCCGTGACAGATTGTACCCCCGATCCAGATCGAATTCCCCGGATTTAAACACCGCACGTCATTCCCGCGCAGGCGGGAATCCTGAGTAAATCAAAATCTATTTTCATCCGCAGATTACGCAGATTTTCGCCGATTTATTTTTCTGTTTT
>PCTK01000049.1 GCA_002786505.1 Nitrospinae bacterium CG22_combo_CG10-13_8_21_14_all_47_10
TGGAGGATAAAAAAATCTGGCAGATCATTCATTATTTGCGTCAGTTCGCTGAACCCCGGCGTCGGTAAGAAATGATACATGGCCTTTAGGCTTGAATTTGTTTGCAAAAATTTTTATTAACAGAGACAGGAGAAATATTATGCGGCAATTATTGGTTAGAAGTTGCGCGGTTTTGCTGTTCGTTTTGTTTTCTATCCCTTCAGCATTGTGGGCCGGGGATGACGGATTTGCCCAAAAAATAATTAACAGTCAATGCAAAAACTGTCACCGGTTTGAAGGCAAGCCGACCTCCAAATTTGAATTGGAAGCGCCCGACCTGATGTGGAGCGGTGTGAAATACCAGCGTCCCTGGTTGATCCGCTGGTTGATGGGCCAGGAGGATAATCTCTATCCCAATAGTTATCGCTGGGATAAATCTACTTTTTCCAAAAAACATATGATCTTGACAAAGGAAGAAGCCAATGCCCTTGCTGATTATATGGAGAAGACTTATCACGATCCCCGTATTAAGAAAAGTTTTGTCGATATGTCCACCTTCACCGAAATGGAGGCCGGTTTGGGTGCGGAGATTTACCGGGAATATTCCTGCCTGGGTTGTCACCAGATCAGGGATGATGAGGAAAAAAAAACAGGCGGCCCGATCAGCGTTGACCTCTTTGACGCAGGCAACCGCTATACGCTGGACTGGTGGAGCCGGTTCGCGGAAAACCCTCAGGACTTCACCCCCCATAGCGGCGAATATCTGGCCGATATCAGTCCGCGTAAGGCACGCCATATTATTGGATATCTCATGACACTGGGTGTGAAGGATTTTAAATTCTACGAGCCGTGGAAATCAGAAGCATTTAAAAATGCCGATGCGAAGCGCGGAGGTAAAGTTTATAAAGAGTATTGTGTGCAATGTCATGGTCCGCAAGGTAAGGGCGATGGGCCGGGAGCCAAAGGGTTGGACCCGAAACCTGCCGTGCATGCAGATCTGCCTCTTGCTGAGTACCCCGATGATTATTTGTATAACCTCATATATTATGGAGGAAAGAGCGTGGGCAAATCGTCAAACATGCCAGACTGGGGCATGACCTTGCCGGAGCAGAGTCTTGCTGATGTCATTGCTTATGTTCGTTCCACCTTCAAAGGTCAGTAAACAGGAAAAAGGCATTGTGTCCTGTTCAGGGCACAATGCCTTTTTTATAACCCTTTCGCATTTTTTATCTCGTTTTTTCCTTGAAATTTATAAAGTTAAAGCTGGTTCCTTTCTTAGCCTCCCGCGTCTGAAATTTGTTAATGAATGAAAATTAATTTCAAAAACTATGGCGGATCTTTTTCCGGGAATTATATTAACCAAAGCAGTGGTTGCGTTCACTTTTTCTGAAAAAAATCAAATCGTGTTTTTTTCTGGGAGTGAGATTTGTTCCTAACTTTGAGAGGGGGGTCACCATGTCCTTTATAGAAGAAGCTTCCAGCACCAAAGGAAAGATTCTGGTTATTGATGATGAAGCAGAAGTCAGGGAGGTTTTGAGACTTCATCTGGAGTCGGCCCATTACAATGTGATTGAGGCTTTAGATGGAGCAGAAGGGGTCAAGATGATGAAGGAAGGTTCGAATCTGCTTCAAGTGGGATTGATCCTTTGTGATATCAGAATGCCAAAGGTCAATGGTATTGAGGCGATTGATTATCTCAAGAAAGAGTGTTCCTCAATTCCGATCATTGTTATCACGGGTTACCCCGATTCAGACCTGGCAGTATCTTTGATGAAAAAGGGTGTGAAAGATTATCTGGTCAAGCCAGTTGAGAAAGAAAAACTGCTGGCCAAAGTTGCAGAGGTGCTCGCCGCTCCACAAGAATTTAATTATGTTTGAACCGCGTATCCATAACAAGAGGTTTAGTGTATGGATACCCATCACGGTAACTCTGCTTCTCAAGCAGGAGGTATCGGAGAAACTAAAACGGGCATATGTAGCGGATTAAAAAATAAATTAATCTGGACTATGCTTGGGGTTGGGGCCTTGCCCTTGATGCTGGCTATGATCCTTTCCTATTTGCAGGGAACGAAATCCCTGCAGGGGGTGATCGGAGCCAGCTTCAAGGCGCTTGCCTATGAAACGTCTACCAAAATAGATTTATTGATTGAGGGTGAAATCTCAAAAAATATCCGCTATTCTGCGCACCCCGCCATCCGATCTGCCATTTCTGGTTTTAACCAGGTGCTCCATGACCTTGGCCCGGATGAGCGGAAAAATTTTATTGGGAATCGCTCCTCCGTTGCAATCCCCCTTGATTCCGAAGCCAGCCAGGTTCTGAAAAATTTCCAGAATAGAAAAACCCTGTCGGTGCTTGCGACCCGGGCTTTGTACGTCACGGATGCGTTCGGGGTGCTCAGGGCAAGCATCAATGGTTTTCCGGGACGTTTCCATGCAGGTAAACCTGATTGGATAAAAACCGTCACTGGGGGTAAAGATTTTGTTTATATCGGCCCGGTCACTCTTGATGAGAAAACCCAAGCCTACCTGATAACCTTTGCCTTACCGGTACTGGATGAAAATGAAAAAACCATTGGGGTTCTGCATCATGTGTTCGACGCGAAGGAGTTTTTTTCCGGTTCCATTGAACCGATCACCTTCGGCGAGACGGGGCATGTCATGTTGATCGATTCGCGGGGAATAGTGATCGACTGCCCTATATTGCCAACGGGGTTTTTATTGCCGGACCCGGTTCTGGTGAAGAGTGTCACGGGAGACAGCCCGGACTGGGTCAAAACCATGGGAGATGGCCATGGCGGCCAGGAACTTTCCATCATCGGGTTTTCGCCACTGAATCACACGCGGGAGTGGGTCGCGAAGTCGGGTGGTAAAAACTGGTACACCTTCGCCTGGCAGGCGTCCGATGAACTGTTTGCCCCCATGAAAAAACTTTTTTTATGGATTTCCACAGCGGGAATACTGTCTATCCTGCTGATCGGGGGAATGGGTTCTCTGGCGGCAAAAAAAATTGTCCAGCCAATCCGCAGGATCCAGAAAGCCGCCGAGCGTATCGGCAAAGGCGATAAAGTTGAGCGGCTGGAAATTAAAACCGGCGACGAACTTGAGGCCCTCGCCAATGAAGTGAACCAGATGAATGATTTACTGCAAAAATCTTTTTCCGGACTGGAAAACCAGGTGCGCAAAAAAACCGAGGAGGTTCTTTATCTTAAAGAGTACACCGACAGCATTCTGACAAGTGTTCCCGATGCGGTGGTTATTTTTGATCCAAAAATGAAAATAGAATATGTGAACGTGGCGTTTGAAAATATTGCCGGGCGAACCGCTGATCAGCTATTGGGGCATCGCTTAAAGGAGATTGAGTCCTTCTCCGGCTGGAAAGATGTGCAGGACGCGCTCATTAATTTTTATGGTGAAGTCATCCCCATTACTTCCCGGAAGATGGGGGATCAGGTAATTCAATGTTATACGGCGCAAGACCCTCTTATCCCCAGGGAGTCTCCTTCCCTGGAAAGCATGAAACAAACCGTAAAGTTGGATGGGAAGGTTTTTGCTTACCAGATTTTTGATATAGTCATTCATGATGACAGTGGTAAACGATTGGGACTGCTTTTAAGGGATGTCACTGAAGATGTGGTGTTGCACGATCAACTGGCTATGGCAGAAAAACTGTCGGGGCTGGGTACGCTCACCGCGGGCATTGCCCACGAGTTGAACAATCCACTGGTATCCATCATGGGTTTTACCGAGGCTATCCTTGGTGAAAAGGACCATGATAAAATTCACCGGTACGCCAGTAAAGTGTTTGACCGCTCCAAACACATGTCGTCGATCATTCTTAATATGTTGGGTTATTCCCGGTCAGCCGGGACCGAGGAAGCGAAAGATGTGAACCTTAATGAGCGTATTGATGCCGCCATCGAAATTGCGATTCTTGCTTCCTATAGCGATGACATCAAGCTGGGCAAACAGTTTTCCGAGTTACCCCCGATCAAGGCAAAGCCTGAGGAAATCCAGCAGATTTTTACCAACCTGTTGACCAATGCCGTGCAGGCGATGGAAGGAAAGGGCGAACTGGATATTTCCACCGAACAGAAGAATGGCAATGTCCTCGCGAAAATCAGGGACACCGGGCTGGGCATTCCCAAGGAACACCTGACGAAAATATATGATCCGTTTTTCACCACCAAGGAGCAGGGGAAAGGAACCGGTCTGGGACTGAACATCGTCCATAAATTGGTAGTGAAATACGGCGGAAAGATTGATGTCTCCTCCGAGATAGGAAAAGGCACCACGTTCTCCCTGACCTTTCCTGCCTCAAAGGGGTGATGCCCGTTAGCCACTCCTTGCTTGCCAGATAAAGCTATTGCAAATTACCCTCAATGGCTGGTCTCACGCTTAGCCCGCATATTGCATGAGAGGTTGTAAATCACCCCAGCCCCTTGTGGTGTCCCCTTCCGTAAACTTCATGCCCGGAACGGGTACTTTGAAAAAGAGGGGTCCATTGAAACTCCCCCTTCCATGAAGGGGGTTGGGGGGATTTGGTTTCCCTGTTTTTAAACAGGACGGTAATTTTTCAAAAACACATTTTGTAATTCAAAAAATAT
>PCTK01000007.1:0-362 GCA_002786505.1 Nitrospinae bacterium CG22_combo_CG10-13_8_21_14_all_47_10
ATACTACGTCTTCGCTTACGCTCAGAATGACATGCAGAAACCATTCTATTGTCATCCTGATGAGCCTTGGCGAAGAAGGATCTCGCTTTTTCTCAATACAGAACCACTTATGCAAAGGTCTCCCGTGGGAAGGAATTGACTGCTCGGCGTGGGGCCAATGAGCAATGCCCGTTGAGTTACCAACACGATTGAGCGCGGATAACAGTCACCCACTCCCGTGGGGGCGTGGCCCGGTTATGCCGAGTTAAATCGTTTCCAGCCAGATAAAGCTACTGCTCATTTCCTTCGGGCGTTGCCCGGCGAAGTTTTTCAGCGAGAGACAGGGTGATGCCCGGCAATGCTGTCAGTTCCTCCACCGAGGC
>PCTK01000007.1:379-627 GCA_002786505.1 Nitrospinae bacterium CG22_combo_CG10-13_8_21_14_all_47_10
GACTGCCAAATTGCTTTAAAAGCAGTAACCGCCGTTTTTTGCCAATTCCCGGAATATTTTCCAGCGGTGAGCTTAAAGCCTCCTTGCCTCTTAACCGGCGATGATAGGAAATGGCAAACCGGTGCGCTTCATCCCGAATTCGTTGCATGAGAAACCTGGAAGGAGAATTCTCTTTGAACAGGACCGGGTCCTTTTTGGTCAATAAATAAACCTCGTCGGTATCAAGGTTGTTGCGATACTTACCTTTA
>PCTK01000007.1:635-3736 GCA_002786505.1 Nitrospinae bacterium CG22_combo_CG10-13_8_21_14_all_47_10
TCAAATGGCCCCTGCCTCCGTCGATGAGCACCAGATTGGGCAGAGGGCGGCCTTCGTCCAGGAGGCGGCGATAACGGCGGGTCATCACCTCCCGGAGCATGGCATAATCGTCTATGCCTTTTACGGTGGAAATTTTATAACGGCGGTATTTTGATTTTTCCGCCAGGGCGTTTTCAAACACTACCATTGATCCTACCGCGTGGCTTCCCGATATATTGGACAGATCAAAGCCCTCAATCACTTCCGGGAAATGGTGCAAGCCAAGAGCTGTCTGCAATTCTTCCAGTGAGCGGGTGCCAACATCGCCTTTGTCACGCTCCATCCTCATGGCAAAGCGGGCATTTTCTTCCGCCATTTTTACCAGATCGCGTTTTTTACCAATCACCGGAACTTCAAGCCTCACCCGGGTTCCTTTTTTTTCTGACAGCCAGTTGGCAATCAAATCAGAGTCCTCAACTGGATGAGGCAACAAGATTTCGGCGGGCAAAACCACCTCTTCCCCGTAATACTGTTTGAGAAAAGAGGAGAGGGTTTCGTCTTCTTCCATTTCGTTGAGGGATTTCAGCTTGAAAATTTTTTCACTCAACATTTTTCCTGCCCGAATGATCAGCACCTGCGCCATGGCCTGATCCTTCTCGGAACAATAGGCAATGACATCTTGATCCTCCATGGAGGTGGAAATGATTTTCTGTTTATCGAGCACCGTTTGCACAGCCTGGATTTTGTCGCGGAAAATGGCGGCTGATTCGTAGCGCAGTTCTGAAGCCGCCGACTCCATCCCGGCCTTCAGTTTTTTCAAGAGCGACGCGTTTTTGCCCTTGAGGAACAACTCCACATCCTCCACCACTTTTTTATATTCATCGGGAGAAACCTTGCCGGCGCACGGTGCCAGGCACCGACCCATTTGATAGTTAAGACAGGGGCGGCGCACAGGTTGTCCGTCCAGCTTGTCTTTGCTCTGGCGAAGCGGAAAAATTTTATAAATCAGCCTGATCGTTTCCCGGACTTCCTTGACCATGGTATAAGGGCCAAAATAGGTCGCCTTGTCTTTTCTCACCCGGCGCACCACCTCCAGCCGGGGGAATTTCTCCTGCGTGGTCAGCCGCAAATACGGGTAGTGCTTGTCGTCTTTGAGCAGGACGTTGTAGCGCGGTTGATGCTTCTTAATAAAATTGCTTTCCAGTATCAGCGCTTCCGCTTCCGTCTTGGTGGTCAAGAACTTGATATCGCGGACTTTACCCAGAAACATCCGCGTCCTGGGGTGCAGGGTGCGGGAACTCTGGAAATAGGAACGAACCCGGTTTCTCAGGATTTTGGCCTTGCCAATATAAAGAATTTCAGACCGGGAATCCTTCATGATATAAATTCCGGGTAGCCTTGGAATATTATCTATAATATCTTTGATTTTTTTTTCCAGCGGGAACCTCCCATATGCAAAAAACCAGTCCTCTTAAAAATATACCCTTATTTAGATGAAGACCGAAAGCAATAATCAGCGCGGGTTCTGGGGCAGTCGTCTTGGGTTTATCCTGGCCGCTTCCGGCTCCGCTGTCGGGCTCGGCAATATCTGGAAGTTTCCTTATATTGTAGGGCAAAATGGTGGCGGGGCATTTGTACTCATTTACCTGGTCTGCATCTTCGTGATCGGCACCCCCATCATGCTTGCCGAGTTTACCCTGGGGCGAAAAACCAATCTCAATCCGGTAGGTGCCTTCGACCAACTCAAACCCGGCTCCCCCTGGACCGGCATCGGCTATATGGGTGTGCTCGCCGGGTTCTTCATTTTATCCTTTTATGGGGTGGTTGGCGGTTGGACTTACGCTTATGTCGTAAAATCCTTCACCGGTTCGGTGCTGGGGTTTGCCTCCCCCAAAGAAGCCGGCACATTTTTTGCCAGCTTTATAGGAAACACCTGGGAGGTGCTTTTCTATCACACCCTGTTCATGGCTACCTGCATCGCCATTGTTTTAAAGGGTGTGCATGGCGGCATTGAAAAAGCCTGCGACATTCTCATGCCGACACTGGTCATCATTTTACTTCTTTTGATGTTGCGCTCCCTCACACTGGATGGAGCTATGGAAGGCGTGGCCTTTTATCTAACCCCCGACTTCAGTAAGATCAGTGCTAACGTAGTGCTGATTGCACTGGGTCAGGCCTTTTTTTCGCTCAGTTTGGGAATGGGGTGCATGATCACCTACGGCAGTTACCTGTCGGAAAAAGAAAACCTGACCTCTTCCACCGTTTATGTCGTGATGTTCGACACCCTCATCGCCTTGCTCGTCGGCATGGTTATTTTTCCGGCGGTGTTCTCGATGGGACTCGAACCCACCGAAGGTCCGGGGCTGGTTTTCAGCGTTCTGCCCACGGTGTTCGCCACGATGCCTCTCGGTCATGGCGTTGCGGTGATCTTTTTTGTCCTGCTGGCCATCGCCGCCATCACCTCAGGAATCTCGTTGCTGGAAGTGGTCGTGGCCTACTTCATTGACCAGCGCGGATGGCAGAGGAAAAAAGCCGTGCTGGTTGTGGGGTCGGCCATTTTCGCGTTTGGCGTGCCCAGCGGTTTGTCGTTCGGGGTCATGGCAGACGTAAAATTATTCGGCATGAACTTTTTCGATCATGTCGATAACATCGCATCCAATTATTTTCTACCCTTGGGCGGCATGCTGACAGCGATTTTTGTTGGTTGGGTATGGGGCACAAAAAACGCGCATCAAGAAATCGAAAAACACGAAAACGAGTTTGACTTCCCCTGGGTGCAGTGCTGGGAATTCCTCATCCGCTACATCACCCCTGTTGCGGTGGGTATTGTCTTCATCGCTAAATTTTTTGACTAGCCGGGCCTAGCCCGGTTAGTCGTCCTCGTAGCGGAAACCCAATGCGTCCACCCAGCGGTTGATGTCGCTGAACAAGCCCACGACCAGCGTTGCTTCCAAAATCTGCGCCTCGGACCAACCGCACTTTTTTAGTCCTTCAACATCGTCATCCGTAGTTTTGTAGGCATGGCGGGTCACCTTTTCAACATAGGCCAGAAGTTTTTTTTCGGCAGGGGTGATGGGAGCCGTTTGATAGTCCGCAACAACAGCTTCCGCATCAGGTGAAGA
>PCTK01000007.1:3758-4078 GCA_002786505.1 Nitrospinae bacterium CG22_combo_CG10-13_8_21_14_all_47_10
CCTGTATGGTAGGTCAGGCAATAGTCACAGCTATTAATCTTGGAAACCAACGCCGCGATCATCTCTTTCACCGAGCGTGGCAACAGGGTTTCAGAAAAAACGATCATTCCGACCCGGGTTGCATACAACTCCAGCACATCCGGCCATGGACTGAGCGCTTTCATCACACCCGGAACCTTCCCAAATACGGATTGCAGTTGGTCATAAACAGCCTTGACCTTTCCTTCAGCGTTTTCTGCTTCAACAACTTTTATGCGAGCCATGCTTTCTCCTGCAAATGATTAATCATTAGGATGAAGTCGGGGGAAATCCCGAAACCT
>PCTK01000007.1:4091-5161 GCA_002786505.1 Nitrospinae bacterium CG22_combo_CG10-13_8_21_14_all_47_10
TCTCCCTGAAATGATGTTTAATTGGCGAAAATACAAATAGGTGCTAGAATTTTGGCGCAGTTGGATTAGGGAAATTTCCTACAGGATTTCAACCGCAATGGAAAATCGAATCCCAGGAATTCAAGCTGACCAGCACCCATAATTTTCACTCCACAAAATGAAGTATAAAAACAAAATTATATCTGACGGGAAAGTAAGAGAATACATGACCCCTGCCGTCCCGTCTGTTGATGAGGGCTCATCGCTTAAAGAAGTTGCAAAGTTTATGAGCTCAAATCATACACCTGTAGTTTTGGTTGAAAATAAGGCTCATGAATGCGTCGGGGTAGTGACAGAGGCGGATTTCACTCGCAAGGTTGTTGCAAAAGGGCACTCGGTGGACACTGCAACGATTGATTCTATAATGTCATCTCCCGTCAAAACGATTGAGGGCTCGACACTGATGGCGGCGGCAAACAAAACTATGCGCCGGTCTGGAACCCACCATCTCGTAGTCAAAGAAAATGGAGAGTTGGTAGGATTATTATCTCCCATAAATTTTCTTAGTTACTATGAAAATGTGGAAAAACATCTAAGTGATCTTGCCATTAACGATGGACTGACAGGTATACATAATCGCCGCTATTTTGATGAAATACTAAATGTCGAGTGGAAACGGGCAATGCGGGAGAAGACATCCCTGTCCTTAATCATGTTGGACATTGATTATTTTAAAAAATACAACGATACATACGGGCACCAGGCGGGTGATGAGTGCCTGATAAAAATTGCCGCATCCATATCTGAAACATTGCGGCGACCTGCCGATTTGGTGGCACGTTATGGCGGGGAGGAGTTTGTAATCGTGTTACCAGGTATCGCCCTGGAAGAAGCTGTTAACTTGTCTGAAAAAATTCGATCTGAAATTGAAACTTTGAAAATTGAACATAAGCTTAACAGTATCAGCCCTTTCGTAACAGCAAGTTTAGGAATTGCCAGTATTGTGCCCAGTTCAAATTCTTCTTACGAAGAACTTCTGCAACGCGCCGACAAGGCACTTTATAATGCAAAGCTTAGAGGACGCAATTGCG
>PCTK01000007.1:5229-7137 GCA_002786505.1 Nitrospinae bacterium CG22_combo_CG10-13_8_21_14_all_47_10
GCAAAGCTTAGAGGACGCAATTGCGTGACTGTTTCCCATGATTAACCTGCATATTGCATGAGTACGGGTTAGAATCAGGAGGGCGATGAAACCGCTCCACGGTCGCAATATCAGGCAACTCTTTTTTCTTTGAGATTAATCTGGCTTTACTCTTCCGGGAGGGTGAAGGTGAATGTCGCCCCCTTTCCCGGAGAACCTTTGGCCGTGATAGAACCACCATGGCGGGTTACAATTTTTTTACAAATAGCGAGTCCCATGCCAGTGCCACTAAAAGCCCCCTTACCGTGCAACCGTTCGAAGGGTTTGAATATTCTTTTTGCATACTTTTCTTCAAAACCGATGCCGTTATCCGTCACCGAAATTTCCCAAAGTTTCTGTTGGGTCTTTCGAGAATGGATAGTGATTTCCAAGGGTTGATCTGATTTTTTATATTTTATCGAATTGCCGATCAGGTTCTGGAACAATTGCCGAATATGCGCCTGGTCCACATTCAGCGTAGGCAATTCCGCGAGTTTTATACTCGCTTGTGTTTCTATCTCCAGTTCTTCCAGAATCGCTTTTACTATTTTATTTAAATCAGATTTAACCCTGCCCGAAGATTGGGTCTGGATTCGGGATAAGCGGAGAAGGTCATCAATCAATTCATTCATCCGGTCTGCCCCATTTGTCATACGCATGAGCAGGTCTTTTGGTTCTGGGTCAAGAGGCGCCATTTTCTCCGCAAGCATTTGACCAAAGACAGTTATTTTTCGGAGCGGTTCTTTCAGGTCATGAGAAGCGATATAGGCAAACTCCAGCAAGTCTTGATTGCTCTGTTCCAACTTGCTTGCATAATGTTCCAGTTTTTTTTCTATCTGGATCCGCCTCATTTCCGCTTCCACCCTTGTGGCGAAAGATTTAAGAATTGACTGAATATTGTGTGTTTCTTCTTCATCGAATGGTTCTGTGTCCAGGACCGACATGATCCCGATCGGTGAGCCCTCCATATCCATCAATGGGTGCCCAAGGTAACTTTCAATATTATTTTCTTTTAAATAATGGTCTTGTGGGAAAGCCGCTTGAACATTTTTGGGGTACATACATTCCATTGCATTCAAAACATTTTCACAGGGAGTGCCTTTAAGTTTATATGTCATATTTTCCAGAAATTTGCCGTCCGCAAAATAGCTCAGGCTTTGCATATCTGACCCCTCATCGACCAGGGTTCCTATAAAAGCGTAACGAACGTTTAATGTGTCGGCGAGTTGATTTACCATAGAGGAAAAAAAGTTTTCCCCGGTATACTGGCCGGTTCCGTCCAAAATGGCGCGATACTGCCTCAAAAGACGTTTACCCTGGTCCTGGCTCAACTTTAATTGTTCCTGAATTCGCTTTTGCCTGTTCGACACAATATGGGCAAACCAACCAAAAGCCGCCAATATAAAAAAATTAAATGAACGCATCCAGATTTCGATCGGCTCAGGGAAAAACAGGATTTCAACCAGAACCTTTTGCGGGAGTTCCTGATTAAAAAACAAAAAATCAATCAATCCGTCAAATATCCAGGCGATTATTCCCAGAAGAATACCCATGAGCCAGATTTTTTGATTCAGTAATGTAATGACTCTTTTCATCTCTGCAATATTCGGAATAAGGTATCCTGGTAACTGGGATATGGAACTTTGACAGCCATTATAAGCGATTTCTCCCCAAAGGTTAAAGGAAGGCGGGTTCCTGATTTCTCCTGACGGAAGAGAATCCATGCAAACCTATACCGAAGAGGCTGTGTCATAATTACGCGGGCGAGGGGAGTAAGGGAGTTATAGGGATGCTGGTCTCTTTTTCGAAGGCACGGCTTAGGATGAATTAATGGTTTAAATCCCCCCAACCCCCGCGTGATATTCTACCTAAGCTTTCGTGCCCTGAAAG
>PCTK01000150.1:0-1002 GCA_002786505.1 Nitrospinae bacterium CG22_combo_CG10-13_8_21_14_all_47_10
GAATTAGAAGAGACCGAGCCTGCCCCGAAAGAAGGGTTCTTCAAACGACTGGTATCAAGATTTAAAGAAACTCCTGAAGAAAAAGCCTTGCTTAGAGGGGAGGTGCTTGAGCCCGACCCCGAAACAGAATCTGTAGAAGCACTTGCTCCGACCTCTCCCCCTGCAACGACAAACCATAATTTTTTTGAACTTGAAGAGGTCGAGGACAAGGAATACGATCGCCGCAATTTATTGCGCCAGGGCGTCCACTTTTTTGCCAAACCTGTCGTTCAAAACGTCCAAAACAAAATCGACAGCGTCAACAAGGCGGTGGACAAGATCACCAAGCGGGTTCCTCTTTTGAGGCCACCGGGCGCGATATCGGAAAAACAGTTTTTGCAATCCTGTTCCCGTTGCGACGCATGCATCCACGCCTGTCCAAAGGATGCCATCCAACGCGCACCAAAAAAAATGGGATTCCTCGTTTACAACACGCCTTATATAGACCCCATGCGCAACCCTTGTGTGATGTGCACCGGGCTACCCTGCATTTCTGCCTGTCCGGATGGAGCCCTGCTCCCGGTTCAGCAGTTGTCAGATGTGAATATGGGCTACGCCATTCTGGACAAGAAAAAATGCCAGGCCTATGGGGAATCGTTTTGCCAGCAATGCGTGCTCGACTGCCCGGTCCCCGGCGCTATATTTCAGGTGCAGGATAAGCCGGTCATCGACAAAGATATCTGTACCGGCTGTGGGGTCTGCATGCGCTCGTGCAGTACCGTCAATATCCCGTTGGCAATCAAGATCAAGCCGCAGATGGTGATCGAATATCAACTGCACAAAAAGCGCAAGGAACAGGAACTGGCCCACATCGAAGCGGAACAAAGGGCCGCCAGGCAGGCGGAACAGGAAGAAGTCCTCGCCAGTCAGGAAACTGAGGAAGCCTCAGAAAAGCTTGAATCTTGAGCAGACCCCTCCTACACAGCAGATTAACACACAGCAGATTAACACTTGCAAGTCTGT
>PCTK01000150.1:1099-4564 GCA_002786505.1 Nitrospinae bacterium CG22_combo_CG10-13_8_21_14_all_47_10
GCTCACGCCTGGTGGCCCTTTGTCGGCATGCATATTTCTAATTCAATCCAATATCACGAATTCAAAACCTGACAAATAATCCATGAACAACGAACTTCAAAGAACGCATGACTGCGGAACATTGTCGGATAAACATATCGGCGAAACAGTAACTCTTTGCGGCTGGGTGCATACCCGGCGCGATCACGGGGGACTGATTTTTGTCGACCTGTGGGACAAGTATGGCATCACCCAGGTGGTGCTGAATCCCCAAATCGACCAACTGGCGCACGAGCATGCCCAGTCCATTCGCGGCAATTATGTCATCGGCGTTGTCGGCATTGTACGGGCCCGGCCTGAGGATATGGTCAACCCGAAACTGAAGACCGGTATGATTGAGGTTTATGTCGATGCATTGAGTATTCTCAATCCATCAGAGACGCCCCCGATTTCGCCTTGGGAACCACAAGATACTTCGGAAGCTCTGCGATTGAAATACCGGTTTCTCGATCTTCGCGGACCGGAGTTGCAACGCAACTTGAAAATGCGCTATGACATCACCCGTGTAGCCAGAAACGAACTGCACCGGAACGGATTCATGGAGGTGGAAACCCCCATGCTGACCAAGAGCACCCCGGAAGGGGCAAGGGATTATCTCGTGCCCAGCCGCCTCAATCCGCAAAAGTTTTATGCCCTGCCCCAGTCGCCGCAATTGTTCAAACAGATTCTCATGGTCGCGGGCATGGACCGGTATTACCAGATCGTTAAATGCTTCCGCGATGAAGATTTGCGCCAGGACCGGCAACCGGAATTCACCCAGATAGATATCGAAATGTCATTTGGCAACGAAAAACTGTTATTCCAGATTACGGAAGAAATGATGGCGGCCATTTACCAGGAAGTCCTCGGCATTAAAATTGAAACGCCCTTCCCTCTCCTGAAATATCAGGATGCCATCGACCGGTTCGGCACGGATAAGCCTGATATGCGGTTCGGCATGGAAATCGTTGACCTGGGAGAAATTGTCCGGGGCACTTCGTTTAAAGTATTTGCCCAGGTGCTGGAATCGGGCGGGCAGGTTCGCGCCCTCAATGTTAAAAACAGCGCCGAAACTTTATCCCGCAAAGCACTGGACGATTTAACCGAAATCGCCAAAACCTATGGCGCTAAAGGAATGGCCTGGATCAAAGTCCAGGAAAATGAACTACAGTCACCCATCATCAAATTTTTTGAGCAGGAAATGCTCGACAACATGCTCAAAGCTTTGGGCAGTGAACCCGGCGACACCGTGGTTTTCATCGCCGACACTCCAAAAATTGTGGCCGGTGCCCTCGCTCATCTCCGGCTGGCTTTGGGCAAGCAATTGAACCTGATCGATAAAACCAAAAATGCCTTCACTTGGGTCACCGAGTTTCCTCTTGTGGAATATGACGAAACAGAAAAAAGGTATGCCGCCATGCACCACCCTTTCACCGCTCCGCGTGAGGAAGACCTGGCGAAATTCGAAAGTGACCCAGGTTCCATTAAAGCGCGGGCCTATGACCTGGTACTGAACGGAAACGAAATCGGCGGCGGCAGTATCCGTATTCATCAAAAGGAAGTGCAGGAGAAAATGTTCAAACTCCTCGGTATAAACCAGGAAGAAGCGGAAGCCAAATTCGGGTTCCTGCTAGAAGCGTTGCAGTATGGAGCTCCGCCACATTGCGGCATCGCTATGGGACTGGACAGGGTCACCATGTTGCTTTCCGGTGCCACGTCGATTCGGGACGTGATCGCTTTCCCCAAAACCCAGAAAGCCACCTGCCTGATGACCCAGGCCCCATCGGAAGTGGACCCAAAACAACTGCGGGAGTTGAAGCTCAAAGCCGATTTATCCTGACCTCGCTCCTGTAGATTCTGGGCTCTAATCCCTGGGTGGGCCAAACCCTGCAACCTTTGCGTTGCGGGGAAGGGAGTCCACCCTGGAAATTTCTCCCTAACTATATGTTTTTAATAGATATTATTGGCTGATTTCCCTTGATCTTTCTACCCAAACCAAAAACTCAAAATCAGGGCAAAACTAATCTTTTAATACCCAGGGTTCTCCGGGAATGTTCCGTTACACTATTGGTATGAGAGAGGAAATAGGGTAGCACTTTTTCCCCTCTCACAGAACACCTCCTCCTCGGAGTTCCGGGAACAGACGCCCTCTGTTCCCGGAATTTTTTTACGCCTTTCTTTGTGTTATTCTTAACCAAAACCAATTTAAAAACTCATCATGACACTGGAACAAAAAACAGAAAAAATAAAATCACTGATTGGAAAAATGGATAGTGCCCTGGTGGCATTTTCCGGCGGAGTGGACAGCACTCTCGTTCTCGCCCTTGCTCATGAAGTTCTGGGTGAAAAAGCGTTAGGGGTCACCGCACAATCCGCCAGCGTACCAAACCGGGAAATGCAGGCAAGCCGCCAATTGGCCGAAGAAATCGGCGTAAGGCATTTGGTCATTAAAACAGGAGAGATGTCCAACCCGGACTACAGGGCTAATCCGGCCAATCGTTGTTACCACTGCAAAACGGAACTTTATTCCAGCCTCAAAAAAATCGCCGAGCAGGAAAACATTTCCCTTATTTTAAATGGCATCAATACCGATGATCTCGGCGACTACCGTCCCGGACTGGACTCAGCCCGAGAACAAGGTGTGCGCAGTCCCTTGGTCGAAGCAGGCTTCAGCAAGCAGGATGTCCGCGACCTGTCCCGCTTGAAGGGGTTATCCATCTGGGACAAACCGGCAATGGCCTGCCTGTCGTCCCGGATTCCATACGGCCAGCCGGTCACACCGGAAAAACTTGCCCAGATCGAACAGGCAGAAGATTTTCTTCTTTCTTTAGGATTTAAGCAAGTCCGTGTTCGGCACCTCGGAACTGAAGCCCGCATTGAACTCGGCAAAAACGAAATACCACGCTACCAGAACGATGAGACCATTCAGAAGTCCGTTCAGGAAAAATTAGAAGCTTTGGGGTTTAACAATGTAGTGTTGGACCCGGAGGGATATCGAATGGGGAGTTTGAACGAAGCTTTGTTGGAGCACAAAGACCATGTTTAAGTATGAACTGCGGCCTGAAATAAGAAAACAACTTAAAGACCCCGATGGATTTGAAAAAGGATTAAACGCCGTCTTTCTCGGGTTGGCCGTCTGTATGTCGGGAGTGGCGCTGATGTTGATCCTCTACTTCACCAAACCGGAACATGTCCTGCATCCTTCCTGGATTCTCATCCTCGGTTTCGCCATTGTGGGCTGGGGAGAATACAAAAAATTCCGTTGCAAATAGCGGCGATGGCGCCGCGGCCTATTGACAAAAATCCATTAGCAGGGGGCTCAAAAACTCCCTCTTTTCCCGTCATTCCCGCGCAGGCGGGAATAATGTGTTTTTGAAAAATTACCGTCCTGTTCAAAAACAGGGAAACCAAATCCCCCCAACCCCCTTCGTAGAAGGGGGAGCTTCA
>PCTK01000098.1:0-1426 GCA_002786505.1 Nitrospinae bacterium CG22_combo_CG10-13_8_21_14_all_47_10
ATAAGTGAAATTTTTATCATTCTGCTATATTTTTAAAGTTCAAGGCCATACAGACCGCTAAGTATTTAAAAGTTTATTTTCTTTATCCTGATAGATAAAGGTAAAAGGGTATGAACCTTGTTAAATCAAAACGCAATTTACCGCTTTGGCTATGGTTTCAAGTTGAGCGTCTGAAATTTAAGTTCTGGTGGAAACATCTTAAGAATTTGCTAGCCCTGCCCTTCACAAAACACTGAGCTGGCATAACAGGACCGATCATCCTTCCAAGCGACGCAAATATTTTATCTTCACATTTCCTTGATCATTCCGTTTTAGAGAAACTCAGGATCGTATCGCCTGGTTTCGGCATCAATTTTTGAGTGGAACTGTTAAAAACCAGTTTTCCACTTCCCTGGATAAGCAAAAGCAGTTTCGCCTTATCATCAGAAGAAACCAAAAAATCATCATAATCAAACTCCTTTGTGAGACGTGTCTTTTGAAAACGCCACCCCTGATAGTAAAGGCTCAAAAGAGTTTCAAAACGCAATTCATCACCAAAAGCCGTGAGGCCGCGGCTGGAACTTTTGACTTCCTTACGGCTCTCTTCGCCAGAAGATCCATGACTGGCAAGTTGATAAACACGTTCACGCCCGAAATGGTGGATAAAGGCTCCTGATACCAGCGCGTTGTAGGCATCATTTCCACTTGCTGTCAAAAGGTAACCCATTTCCAGAAGATCCAGATTCTGTTCGCTGGTCTCGGATAAAATTTCACCATAATAGACGGGAATGGACTGAAGTCTGGCATTTTTTAGACTGTGCCAGGATGCATCGACAAGCAGAACCGGGATATTTGCTTGTTTGATCGCGTTTGCGAGTCCGATGGTCCAGGGCGAAGCCCCTACAATCATCACCCCTTCCTGGTTTTTAGTCGACAAACCAAGGACTCTAGCCATCCATTCAAATGAAAAGCCGTGCAGAATAACCGTGGAAAAAACTACAGAAAAAACTAAAGGCACCAGGAGTGCGGCATCCGGGTAGCCCTGCTCTATCATTTTAGGAGCTAATAACCCGGCAACGGAAACAGCAACAACTCCCCTTGGAGCAATCCAGCTTAACATCAAGCGTTCATTCGATTGCAAACCGGCCCCTATGGTGGATAACCAAACAGCCGCAGGACGGACGAAAAAAAGAATGCAGGACAAAAAGGCCACACTTCTCCACTCCATTGCCATCAGTGGAGCAGGATTAAGGTCTGCGGCCAAGATAATAAAAACGGTTGAAACCAGTAGGGTGGTGATGTTTTCCTTAAACCTTCTTAGTTCATGGATAATAGCCATGCCAATGTTTCCTACCATAGCACCAAATACTGTGACCGCCAGGAGCCCGGCTTCTTCCTGAACTGAATTGGCAACGCCATAAATCAGAAGGACCATACTCAATATGAT
>PCTK01000098.1:1448-4486 GCA_002786505.1 Nitrospinae bacterium CG22_combo_CG10-13_8_21_14_all_47_10
ATGAATCCTTTTTCAAACGCGTATTTCAGGAAGAATCCACTCCCCAATCCCAACAGTAACGAAACAAACACTGCCAGGCCAACACTCAAAAGCACCTGTTGTGTTGCATCAGATTGTTCCGCGGCAATAAAATATTGAAGAACAAAAACAGCCAGAAGCGCCCCAAGCGGATCATTAACAATTCCTTCCCACTTGAATAAAGATGCTAAACGCGGTGTAATTCTGGTTTGCCGGATCAAGGGCATGATTACGGTAGGGCCCGTCACAACAAGAATAGACGCCAAGAGAAGAGCTACAGGAAGGGACAACCCTTCTATGTAATAGCTAGCCAGAAACCCGAACAACCAGGCTAATGGAAGACCAAGTATTATGAGTTGACGAACAGCTTTGCCAGCCTTTTTGAGTTCATGCAAATGCAGATTCAACCCGCCCTCGAAGAGTATGATAGCTACCGCCAGTTTGATCAAAACCACCATGAATTCTCCAAAATCTTGCGAGGGATTAATCCAATGGAAAACGGGGCCCGTTATAATTCCTGCCGCAGATAGCACCACAATAGACGGAAATTTAAAACGCCACGCAAACCACTGGGCGGCTATGCCCATGGAAATGACCAGTATAATTTTATGAAGCAGGATTTCGTGGGCCATCAATAATTATGCCAGTCCAGAAAAGAATTCACGTGGTCTTAGTCTCAAGCAAAAGGTATTATTGGTCAACCATTTTCATAACACCATTTTCATAACGCGTTTACTTTAATCAGCAAGAAAAATTCTTCAACATAGCAAAAGCCCAAACCTGTTGTAATCCGCTTTCAGTTTGGTTACCCTAAGTGGGGAAAAGACTATTTAAAAATTTCAAAAGGATTGAATATGGACGAAATTCGTTATTTCATGGAAGAGTCTCTGGTTTCCATTGATCCTCAAGCCTCCATCAAAGAAGCCGCGCAAAAAATGCGCCATCACTCCATTAGCTCTATCCTTATTAAGGATAATGACAACTATATTGGGATTTTAACCGATACTGATTTAGCCCATAATTTTGCGGCAGAGGACCTGAGCCCGGACCAAACAAGCGTATCCGCGATATTTAAAGGCAAACTAATCACACTGGATGCTGGCCGCTCAATGGAAGAAGCTTATGAATATATGCGCAAACACAACACCCGCCATTTAGGAATAACCGAAAAGGATAAAACAGTTGGAATACTATCCATAAAGGATTTTGCCAACTACTACCATAATAAAATTCCTCAGGGGACAGAAGAAAAAGGTGAAATCCAGTATTTTATGAAAGGGTCTGTCTTAAGCATCGAGGCTGATAAAACCGTTCTGGATGCAATTCAAAAAATGGCTCAACACAAAGTGGGGTGCGTGCTGGTCTCAGAAGCCGGAAAGATTAAAGGCATTTTTTCAGAAACTTCCTTGACCATGGATGTCCTGGCCGCCGGGCGCCAGCCAAGGACTACCCCTTTATCTACAATCCTGATCCGCAAGTTAATAACCCTGGACTATAATCAAACAATGTCCAGCGCCTATCAAAAAATGCGGGAAAATAATATCCGCCATCTTCCTATCTCCCGCGACAAAAAAATCATTGGAATGCTTTCCATCAGGGATTTCGCAAATTATTACAACTTCAAGGTTGCCCAAAGCAATAATCCTGAAGACCAGATTAAAAACTATATGCAAGAAAACCTGGCAATGATTGAAGAACCAACTTCTGTTCAAAAAGCGGCGCAACTCATGAAAGAAAAAAAAATCGGCTCTCTTCTTGTGACCCGGAACGGAGAAATTACCGGTATTGTCACGGAAGAAATTTTCACCAGAAAAGTCCTTGGGAGCAATCTAAATCCCGAATCCACTCTGGTGTCAGAACTTATGGCAAGCCCTACAACCATAAAATCCCAACAAACTATGGACTCTGCCCTGAGTTGCATGCACGAAAATGATGCCAAGTATCTGGCAGTTACAGAGGGAAACAAAATCAAAGGAATTATTTCACTTAAAGACCTGACCATCTATTACAAGAATAAATTTATAACCTCACAAAATATTGATGGATAACGATTTCTATTGACGGGTTTCTGACCTGCAAACCTTCCAAGGGAAGAAAGCCCATACCCATCAAGCCGACTCATGCCTCCAGGGATTAATAAAAATCCAAAAATAGTAATATTAGCTGGCAGTGATTATCGGCATCAGTTTTTTATTCACCACTTAAACACTCATTTTTCAATCTCCGAGGTCTACATCGAAAAAAGCGATTACCCCTCCCCCACCCCTCGGTCAAAAGAAGAATCCATTGCCTGGGACTGGTTTTTCAGGCGGCGGGAAAATTACGAGAAAAAACTGGTCGCAAGGTCAAGTCGGCTCCCATCAAAGAACAAACCGGGAACAACTTATGCTGACGAGGGCGAACTTGATTCCCCTGATATCATCGCCCAAATAAAAAAAAACAACCCTGATTTTATCGCTGTATTTGGAACCAGTGTTTTAAAAGAGCCCTTTCTAAAAAGTTTTCCAAATCGATTATTCAATTTGCACATTGGTGACCCGGAATTTTACCGGGGATCCTCATGCAATTTCTGGCCTATTCATCAGGAAAAACTTCAGCATATGTCCGCGACTATTCATCGAATTGATCCGGGAATTGACACCGGCACTATTCTGGTCAGGCAGGCAATAACATTAAGCCGAAGGGATAACGAACAGACATTACTCCTCAAGCCCGTGAAATTAGGAACAAAGCTGATGATAGAAACTATCCGAAGGTGGCAAACCGGTGAACTGCGTTCTACCCCAAATTTTAGACAGGGAAAACTATTTAAAAAATCTGATTTTACCCCGAAAGCAATTTTAGAGGTAAAACAAATGCTGGAATCCGGCAGGTTGAAAATTCATCTTCAAACCCAGAGTTCTTTGGTTGGCATTAAGAAAGAACCTGCAGACATCACCATTCAGGAGGGGGCCAGATCATTTTGAGTTCAATTGCATTTCTGAAAAAACAAATTCTGATTTTGGCGGGACTGAGTTTAC
>PCTK01000063.1:0-3774 GCA_002786505.1 Nitrospinae bacterium CG22_combo_CG10-13_8_21_14_all_47_10
TCTTCTATCTGTTCACAGCATTTCTTTTGATCTCGGTCATTTCCATTGAATCGGCACAGGCCATTCCGGCATTTGCCAGACGGCACAAGTTAAGTTGTGTCACTTGCCATGTAGGATTCCCAAAACTAAATAGCTTTGGCGAGGCTTTTGTTGGCAATGGCTACCAGCTACCTGGAGCGGATATTTCAGACCAATTGGTTGACACCGGCGATGAGGATCTCCTTTTACTAAACCATGTTCCTCTTGCTGTTCGGGTGGATTCATTTTTTCGGTCGAGAAACGACACAAAAGTCAACAACGACTTTCAAACTCCTTTTTCAATAAAGCTTTTATCCAGCGCCCCCATCAAAAAAGATATCAGTTATTATTTTTATTTCTTTGTTGATGAGCGCGGTTCTATAACGGGTATTGAAGATGCATTCATTTTTTTTAATAATGGATATAAGGATGTTGACCTTGATATGAGGGTCGGCCAATTCCAGGCCTCAGACATACTGTTTCCCCGCGAGCAAAGATTAACCTTTCAGGACTATACCTACTACACAACAGCCGTCAGCAACAGCAATTTCACCCTCACTTATGACCGTATTGTAGAAGTATCTTACAGTTTCGATTTGACCGAATCTATAGGAATGGGGTTGGTGGGGGCTATCACCAACGGAAATGGAATAGGAACCGCGGATAGCAACCGAAATTTCGACTCCGATGAATTTAAAAATTTTTACGGCAAATTATCTTTTGACCTCAATGGAAATAAAATAGGTTTTTACGGTTACTCCGGGCGGGAAGAAAACACCAGCCTGGTAAAAAATGAATTCTTCCGCGTTGGCCCTGACTTTGAATTTTTAATCGCCGACACTTTCAGTGTTTGGGGAAATTTTCTTTATGGAGAAGATTCCAACCCCCGTTTTTCCACCGCCGGAGGCAATGTGAAAATCAAATCATGGGGTGGATTTTTAGGAGTCACCTACCCTTTTATGGATAACTGGATTGCTTCCCTGCTTTACAACCGGGTCAAAGTTTACGGTAAGCAGGAGCTGGATGCCGATACCATTACCGCAAACGCTTCCTACTGGCTAGCCAGAAACTTTAAGCTCATGGCAGAGGTCACGGTTGATTTGGAAGAATCCAGCACCGCCAGGCCTGAAAAGACCCATACCGGGGTGCTGGGTATCGTGCTGGCTTTCTAGGAAAAATTCTGAAGTTTAAACTTTAATTCTGCAGGTCGCCAAAAAACTCCCTGTTTTCCCATTTACCCATGCGGGGCACGAAGGCAAAAGAAAAATATCACGCCCACGCCCCCATCCGTCATTCCCGCGTCCCCTTCGTCATTCCCGCGTAGGCGGGAATCCAGTAAGGGCGAACGGCCGTTCGCCCCTACAAAAGGCGTACGTCATTCCCGCCTGCGCAGGAATGACGTGGGTTGAAAGGCATTGGTGAAGACTTGCCTGGACTCTCGCAGAGGATTGCCCCCGCCGGAAATTCCGGGGTATCGTGCTGGCTTTCCAGGAAAAATCCTAAAGTTTAAACTTACTGACCATTTGCTGGAGTCCAACGGCCATTTTTGATAGCTCCTGAGCGGCCTGCTGGCTCTGAGAAACACCGGTCGAAGTTTCATTTGCCGCCTGGGCGACACCGGAAATATTCTGATTAATTTCCTGACTTCCTCTTGCGGCCTGCGCGACATTGCGCTCCATCTCCGCAGTCGTCGCGGTTTGCTCCTCCACCGCGCTCGCTATGGTGTTGGAGATATCATTAATACGGTTAATAATATCGCTGATCGCTGAAATGGCCTGAACCGAGTTTTGCGAATCTGTCTGGATGGTCCCTATTTTCTTACTGATCTCATCAGTGGCTTTCGCAGTCTGATTGGCCAGTTCCTTGACCTCATTGGCAACCACGGCAAATCCCTTGCCAGCTTCCCCGGCACGCGCGGCTTCAATGGTCGCATTGAGAGCCAACAAATTGGTTTGTTCAGCAATAGAAGTGATGACCTTGATCACCTGACCAATCTCCTCACTGCTGTGTCCTAACTTGCTCACATTTTCCGTGGCGTCCCTGGCCACTTTAACGGCCTCGCCCGCTACCCGCGCGGCTTCAGTAGCGTTCCGGGAGATTTCGCGGATGCTGGCCCCCATCTCCTCCGTACCTGTCGCTACGATTTGAACACTGTTACTGATCTCCTGCGAAGCCTGGGAGACAACATTGGCCTGGGCTGAGGTCTCTTCAGCGGCGGCTCCCATCTGTTGCCCTGTCGCTGACAACTCTTCAGAGGAACTGCTCAAAATTTGCGCCGACTCTGATATGCTGGTTATGTCTGCCTTGAGATTTTCCAGCAATTGCTTCAACCCGCCAGCCATCTGGCCAATGGCATCCTGACCATTCATGCTGATCGTATGAGTGAGGTCGCCATGTGCCGCCGCATTCACCACTACCAGCAGGCTATCGACTTTCCTTTTTAATTCTTCCGCCTGTTGTTGATCTTTCTCAGACTGTTCCCTCTCCAATCTGGCTTTTTCCTCAATACTCTTTCTTTCTTTTTCTGCTTGTTCCAGTTTGAGAACTTCTTGCTCTTTTGCAATACGGGCCATCTCGGCATCGTTTTTTTCTTTTTCTCTGAGAGCATTGATCATAACACTGAATGATTCCGCCAACTCTCCCTTGAGCTCATACTGGTTATCCAATTCGCCTTTGGCGATATCCCCCGCCTGGCCAGCGATATTCTGCAGGGCCACATTCATTTCGTTATAGGTACTCTGCAATTCTCCCAACTCATCGCCAGAAGTGATGGTCAGAGCCTGACTTCTTAAATCTCCGTCAGCGATTTTGCGCATGGAACTGGCGATTTGACGAATGCGGTTGGAAAAACCCGTGGCTATAAATAATGCGATGATGAGAATACCCGCCACCAACCCAATACCAAGATAGATGCTGGCAGTGCGAATATTTTTTTGCACCACAAACGCTTCCTCTTCATCAATCTCCGCCAGAATACCCCATTTGAGGCCGAGAATATCAACCGGAGCAAAAGCGCTCAGAACCGAGACTCCACGGTAATCAGGAAAAACCTGGAAGTCTGTCGTCCCCTTTAAACTCGCAATCGAACCGGGGGTTTTTACTTCGCTGATACCTATATTTGTTTTCAGAGCCTTCTGCTTTTCGATGCTCTGGGAATCCACACCAAGTTTTTCAAGAAATTTAAAATAATCATCGGGAGCCTCAATCAGGAAACGGGAATTATTCCGCATTTTATAATCCTGGCCCACCAGATAAACTTCACCTGAGTCACCGAGGCCAACACTCCTCCAATCGTTGCCGCTGGTCATCACATCATTGATTCTGTCAACCGGAGCCTGGAATATCAAAACCCCTGTGATTTCACCCATATCATAAATGGGGGAAGCAATGAAAGAAGCCGAAGCGTTGTAAGAGGGTTCATAAGGTTCAAAATCTTCAATCACCACCGCGTCGGGGCTGTTGGCTGACAGGGCCTTTTGGAACACCCTGCCTATTCCTGAATCTTTATAAGGCCCCGTTTTCAGATTGGTGGCAAAATCCACTTCCTTAAAAACACTGTAAACGATGAAACCAGAATCAGCAGAGACCAGAAAAATATCATAATAGCCAAACTCTTCCAGAAACTGGCGAATCGTAGGGTGATATTGGCCGTGCACCTGGCTGTATAATGAACTATCACTGGCCGCATCCAATTTTTGCTTTTCTCCGACAGGATTAGGGTTGTTAGCAATATAAAGGTTCTGCAATATCTGTGAG
>PCTK01000063.1:3863-4073 GCA_002786505.1 Nitrospinae bacterium CG22_combo_CG10-13_8_21_14_all_47_10
GCTTTCCAGGTTTACTGCATCCATGCCTACAGTCTGTTGCACCACTTGATTGAAAGCAGTGGAGAATTTACCCATTGCATCTACCACCATAAAACTTCTGGAAAAAGTGGTTGCCTGTGAGGCAATATTCTTAAAATAATTTTCGATTTGAATTTTTTTAGTCTCACGTAGTGACACCAGGCGGTCTTTATTGGTTTGCAAAGTGAGGTC
>PCTK01000063.1:4127-4269 GCA_002786505.1 Nitrospinae bacterium CG22_combo_CG10-13_8_21_14_all_47_10
TAAAATTAGCAAGCCGGAAATTTTTTGTTTAAGGCCCCAAACTCCGCCTCCCCCTTTTAGACTGGAATTTCTATTCATGATTGGTCCTCATACGATTAAATGGTTTAATTAAAACCTCTTTAAAATAGCACCTCGGAAGTTA
>PCTK01000063.1:4385-4527 GCA_002786505.1 Nitrospinae bacterium CG22_combo_CG10-13_8_21_14_all_47_10
TAAGCTTTATTGCCAGGGAGCGGGCTTCATTAAAAATAATATTAACAGGCACTTTCTTTTTCTTAGATAGTTTCTTGCAATCTTCATACTCAGGAGAGGCTTGTATAACTTCTCCATTTAATTTTCCGATTTTTACTCTGAT
>PCTK01000132.1 GCA_002786505.1 Nitrospinae bacterium CG22_combo_CG10-13_8_21_14_all_47_10
TCCTTATAAAACAAGAAGAGAGATTCTTCGCTGACGCTCAGAATGACATGCGAAAGAGTTTTTCAGCAACCTGCTAGTTGAAAAGGGGGCTTTTCGTCTGGCCCTGGCTGGGATATAATAAAGCAATAAACAACAGTTTACATCCCGACCCTAAATTTATGCTTCGTCAGATTTCAAAAGATGTTCGGATTGCAATAGAGAAAGATCCTGCCGCCAGGAACTTTTTAGAGGTATTGCTGTTGTACCCGGGTGTGCATGCCCTGATCGGCTATCGCATTGCTCACGGGTTATGGAACAGGGGATTTTATTTTCTTGCCAGGGCCTTATCGCAATTTTCCCGATGGATAACGGGCATAGAAATCCATCCGGCGGCGAAAATTGGTAAACGGTTTTTTATCGACCACGGCATGGGGGTTGTGATTGGAGAAACTGCGGAGGTGGGCAACAATGTATTCATCTACCACGGCGTGACATTAGGAGGCCTTTCCACCAAAAAGGCCAAGCGACATCCCACCATTGCCGACAATGTTGTCATTGGTGCCGGGGCACAGGTTTTAGGTCCTATCCAGGTTGGCCGTAACACGAAAATTGGTTCGGGATCTGTGGTCCTGCAAGATGTCCCCGAGTATTCCACCGTTATTGGGGTTCCTGGCAGGGTGGTTTTTTCCGGGATTTCTTCGGATCTTGAAGATAATGATGGTCTGGAGTCCTTTCCCGACCCTGTGGCGCGGGCTATTGAGTGCATGCTGGACAGGTTGCCGCAGATGGAAAAAGAAATCCGTCTGTTAAAGGAAACTTTGAAAGAAAATGGAATAGACTCCACAAAACGGGTTGCTGAGAATCCGGTTCCTATCAAACCAGGACAGCCCTGAGCCTGGTTGATAGGGTTTGCATGGCTCAACTCGTTTCTTGTTAAAACCCACAAATTTTTTCTACTGTTGGATCTGGTTTCTATATTTTCGGTAGCTTAATTTGGATAATATTTATCTTGATCATAATGCCACTACGCCGGTTGCTCCGGAAGTTCTGGAACTTGTTACATCTGTTTTACGGAACCAGATGGGGAATCCTTCCAGCGTGCACTCCGTCGGCAGGTCGGCTCGAGTTCTTGTGGATGAAGCCCGGGAACAGGTAGCCTCTCTCATCGGAGCTTCCCCTTCGGAGATTGTTTTCACAAGCGGCGGAACCGAGGCGAATAATTTCGCTCTTCTGGGAGCGGCTCTTGGATTGGGTAAAACCGGCGGTCATATTGTTACCAGCCTTGTGGAGCATCCTTCGATTTTAAACCCATGCCGACAACTGGAAAACCTGGGATTTAAAATAGACAGGTTGAAGGTTGATAATCTCGGCCGTGTTGAGGATTTGGAAGGTTACTTATCAGACTCAACTCTTCTGGTTTCCCTGCAACACGCCAACAGTGAGACTGGAGTTTTGCAGGATATTGAAAGAGCTGGAGAAATAGCCCGGAAAAGAGGGATCTTGTTTCACACCGATGCGGTACAAAGTGTGGGTAAAATTCCACTTCAGGTGCAAGATTTGCCAGTCGACATGTTATCTGTTTCAGCACATAAGCTGAATGGCCCCAAGGGTGTTGGGGCTCTTTATTTGAGGAAAGGAACCCCTGATTTGTTCTCACCTGTGTGTGGGGGAGGTCAGGAGAAAAAAAGAAGAGGGGGGACGGAAAACGTGGCCGGAATAGCGGGCTTTGGTAAGGCCTGTGAACTGGCACGGTTATCCATGCAGAACGCCTCAAACCTTTCTTCCCTGCGTGATCACTTTTTTCACCTGGTCTCCAGTATGATTCCCGGGGTGGAAGTTTTTGGTGATTTGGAGAACAGGCTGACCAATACGTTGAACCTTGGTTTTGAGGGGGTGGAAGGGGATACCTTGCTGATTGCCCTGGACATGGCTGGAATAGCTGTTTCTACGGGATCGGCCTGCAGTTCAGGGTCAGGGCTCCCTTCCCCTGTGTTGACGGCAATGGGCATACCGGCTGATAAAATTAACTCATCCATTCGTTTTAGTCTGGGTTGGAGCAATACTAAGGCTGAACTTGAAAGAGCCGCAGTGATTTTGGCGCAAACCGTTTCTTTAAACAGGGCAGGAACGTATGCTGGAAAAACAATAAAAACCTAATGAAAACCCTTCAAAACTCGATATATATTAAATATATTTAAAAAAGTAAACCATTTATAATGAGGTTGACATTAAAAGGGCAACCTCATATAATTCATTGATTATTAAGGGATAGTTTATCCTTTTCGGAATTTGATGGAGTCCGTTATGCCGTCCGCCAATATTTTTGCCCGCCTTGCCCCAGGTCTGGTGCTTTTCTTTTCTTTGAGTTTTGCCGGTTGTAGCTACCTCCCCTGGGTTGGTCAAGAAGAAGATGACTTGGCATTTGAGGATGATTTTCCTTTTGAAGATGAAGGCCGCCGTGGTGGCAGGGAAGGAGATCAGGGGAGAGAGGGTGAGGGAATGGCTCCCGGTGAGGATGATTTTTTTGCTGAGGATAGCGGGTTCTCAGATATTAATGCAAAGGAAGAAGGATTTATAGAAGGAGAGCCAGCCGGTTTTGCCAGCGTAGATCAGCGCACAGATAAAAACGAGTTGAAAGGCGATGTCGAAAGCCTGCAAAGTCAGCAGGAAGCCTTGATCAGCAAGGTTCGGGAACTGGAAGAGATCTTGAGCACCTTGGGGCCCAAGATCAATGCGGCCAGTGAAAGGCTGGAGGGCGACTTTTCTTCGACGAAAGATTCTGCTGATTTTCTGGAGCCGGAAGTTGAGGATTTGAAGGCGCAGATGGCTCGTCTTAATGAAGAGATCGCCAGAATTAAAATGGAAAAAGCCCAAGCCGCACCGGCCCCTAAAAAACGCATGCGTAAGGCAATTGCAAAGACTCCGCCGGAATACGACAAAGCTCTGAATGCTTATCGAAGCAAGAATTATGATGAGTCCATTTTGTTATTCCAAAACCTGGCCCTGAGTAATCCACCAAATAAACTAAAGGATAATATTGCTTTCTGGATTGGGACCAATTACGTGGCTCTGGAAATGTATGATGATGCGATCCTCCAGTTTGAGACGGTTTTAAACAAGTACCCCCAAGGTAACAAGGTGCATGATTCCCGCTATATGCTGGGTTTGGCCTACTCCAAAAAAGGTGAAACCAGTCATGCGATTGAAGTGCTGGAAGGGGCCTTAAAGAAAAATCCACCATCTGAAGTTCGTGGAAAAATTCTTGCTCAGTTAAATCAGATTCAATAGTAGCTGTCTTGATGCCTTTCCCTCCCCACTTATCGGTTGAAGCCGGTTGAGATTTGGGTTATTCTCAATCCGTAAAAGCTGTCTGTTATCAAAAATCCGGCTGTCTGGCCTGAAACCTCAGCCAACCGCGGTTGTTTCAGCTTCCGTTTCTTCTTGTAGAATCCTGTGTTTTTCAAGCATTGTTTTTTCCTGGGGAAATCCCGAATTGTCTGATTTAAAAACTCGTGTGATGAGCTTAAAGAGGGGGTTGGTTCATGCCTGTTGACCCGCGTGTTATAGCTGTTATTCCTGCGCGGTGGGCCTCCTCCCGGTTTCCCGGCAAACCCCTTGCCCTCATCAAGGGCAAGCCAATGATCCAATGGGTCTTTGAACAGGCGAGCAGAGCGAAAACTGTCTCAGAAGTGATCGTCGCCACCGACGATATCCGTATCCTGGAACTTGTGAGAGGTTTTGGCGGAAATGCCGTCATGACCTCGCCGGATCATGAATCTGGAACGGATCGCATTGCCGAGGTGGTTCGCGAAATGAAATGTGAGATTGTGGTCAATGTGCAAGGCGACGAGCCGTTGATCCCCCCTGCGAATATCGACCTTATCGTACAGCCTTTGCTCGATGGAGTATTAGAATCGGCTGTTACGTTGAGAATTTTGATTAAAACACATGGTGAGTTGATGGATCGCAATATCACTAAAGTTGTGGCGGATAAATCTGGTTCAGCCCTGTACTTTTCAAAAGCTCCCATACCCTGGGATAGAGATGGAAAGGATTCATCAGTCGACCCGTTGAAACCTTTCTGGTATAAACATATTGGCCTGTACGCCTATCGGAAAAAATTTTTGATGGAGTTTGCCGGTTTGCCCGGTTCTAACCTTGAAAAGCTTGAAAAGCTTGAACAATTGCGCATCCTTGAGAACGGATATAATATCAAAGTTGTAGAAACGGTTCTTGACTCAATTGGAGTGGACTGTGAAGCGGATTTGGCACTGGTAGAAAAATGTTTAGCCTGATAGATATTTTTACCCTGACCTGAAATTGTTGAGGAACATTAAGTGAGAAAACGAACTAACGGCAAGAAAGTAAAATACATCTTCGTCACAGGCGGGGTTCTTTCATCCTTGGGTAAGGGAATTGCGGCATCATCAATTGGCAGTTTGCTGGAATGTACGGGCCTCAAAATAACC
>PCTK01000123.1 GCA_002786505.1 Nitrospinae bacterium CG22_combo_CG10-13_8_21_14_all_47_10
TTTTCATAACGCGAACTTACCTTTTTTAGTCGTTTCTGTTTGGTAAATAATTATAACATATCACGTTGATTGAGGCCGACCAGGTATAGCCTTTTTGGCTCCTTATAAGACAGGAAAGAGCAGGGATTCATTAGCCGAGCTAATATTAGGGCTGTTTGCAAATCCTCACAGTCGCCGTCAGTGAGAGGCCAGGGCGATGATGGCGTTGGGGAAGATGCCGAGGTTGATGGTGCCGACCACACCGATCAGAACCACGAACAGGGTCATGGGAGTCAGGGAGATTTTAAACTCCGCTTCCTGCTCTTTCATATACATGAAGACTATGACTTTTAAGTAGTAGTAAAGAGAGATGGCGCTGTTGAGTACAGCGATGATAACCAGCGTGATTAATCCTTCCTGAACCGCGGCACTGAAAAGGTAGAATTTAGCGACAAATCCGGCAAACGGAGGCAGGCCTCCTAATGATAGGAGGAAGATGGTCATGGATATCGCAATAACAGGGTGCTTGTAAGCCAAGCCAGAATAGTTACTGATTTCCAGATTCTCTTCCCCTTTTCGGCCCAGGATAATGACGATGCCGAAGGCCCCAAAGGTCATGAAAGCATAGGACAGCATATAAAACAGAAGACTTGAGCTGGCAAGAGAGCTCTTGGCGATGACAGCCATCAGGATATAACCTGCGTGCGAGATACTGGAGAATGCCAACATCCGTTTAATGTTGGTCTGCATGATGGCGCCGAGGTTGCCGACAAACATACTGAGAACCGCGATGATGCTGAGGAGCAATTCCCAGGAGGGTGACATCTTCGGGAAGGCTTCGGCAAAAACTCGGAAAAAAGCCGCAAATGCGGCGGCCTTAGGGCCCACTGCCATGAACGCGGTAACGGGAGTCGGAGCGCCTTGGTAGACATCGGGAGCCCACATATGGAAGGGTACCGATGCGACTTTGAATCCGAATCCGATGATAAGAAGCACCAGCCCCATCAAGAGCAGAGGGTTGGATTGCGCCGATGGATGTTGCACAAAATCTGCGATTTTAAACAGGTTCGTGGAGCCGGTCGAACCATAAACAAGAGTCATTCCATACAGCAGAAACCCGGTTGCAAACGCACCAAGCAGAAAGTATTTAAGAGCCGCTTCGTTGGATTTATGATCGTTTCTTCGTATTCCCGCTAAGACGTATAGACAGATCGAGACAATTTCGATGCCCAGAAAAATCATGATCATATCTGTGGAGGAAGCCAGAAGGATCATGCCCACGGTACAGAACAGGATGAGGGCATAATATTCCCCGGCCCTTATGCCTTCCCGCTCATTGTAATCTGCGGATAAAAGGATCGCCAACGCTGAGCTGACAGTGAATATACAAATGAAAAACAACGACAAGTGGTCCACAACATAGCTATCGTTGAAGGAATAGGCGGGAATGGGGTGTTTGGCAAATGCACTGATGGCTGTCATTAAAAGGCCAACAAGGCTGGTAAACATCAGTAGGGTTTTGTTTCGTCCCCCCCAAAGGTCCAACACCAATACCATCATGGCAAAAACGCTCAACACGAGCACGGGTGCCAGGGCAATCAGGTCAATAGATTCAGGTGCAAGAATGGGTTCCACAGTTTATTCCTTAATCAAAACAGGCATTTGAAGCTTCTGGTTCAAACTTGCCATTTCAGTTGGGGTCATGAGTTGAGCGTGTTCTCCATGACTATCCTCATGGTGCTCCTGAGTGGGCCGGAAATTTTCCGGATTTACTTTGGAGACCAAATGCGTGACCGATGCGTCAAATGTTTTCATGAAAGGTTCAGGATACAAACCGATCCAGAAAATTAAAACAATCAAGGGAGCGATGGTGATCATTTCCCTGGAGTTCATGTCTTTCAGGTTCATGTTTTTCGGATTTTTCAATTCCAGGAACATAACGCGCTGGAACATCCATAGGATGTAGCAGGCCGCGAGAATAACCCCTGAGGTGGCAAATGCCGCCCAGAGCCCGTTAACCTGAAATATTCCCAGCAACACCAGAAACTCTCCGACAAATCCGTTCATGCCTGGTAACCCGATTGAGGACAGGGCCACGATCATGAAACAAATCGCGTATTTTGGCATGATTTTAGCCAACCCGCCAAACTCTGCAATCATCCTTGTATGACGCCGGTCGTAGATGATACCGACTAAAAGGAAGAGTGCGCTGGTACTTATGCCGTGGTTGATATTCTGGATCAACGCACCTTGGATTCCGTAAGGATTCAGCGCGAAAATTCCCAGCATGATAAATCCGAGATGGCTGACGCTGGAATAGGCAACCAGTTTCTTCAAGTCTTCCTGCACCATAGCTACCAGTGCCCCATATATAATTCCAATGATCGACAACCAGGCCACCATGGGAACAAATTCGTAAGAAGCTTGCGGAAAGAAGGGCAGGTTGAAACGCAGGAATCCATAGGTTCCCATTTTCAAAAGGACACCGGCCAGAATAACGGAACCTGCTGTGGGTGCTTCAACGTGAGCGTCTGGCAACCAGGTATGAAATGGAAACATTGGCACCTTGATGGCAAAAGCCAGAAAAAAGGCCATCCACAGCCATTTCTGGGCATCCAAAGACACATCAAGGTGGTCGGTAATATAAAGGATGTCTGCTGTTGCCACGCCGGTCGTTTGCTGAATATGGAAATAAATCCAGATGATGGCGACCAGCATCAGCAATGAGCCTACAGCAGTGAACAAGAAGAACTTGACGGATGCATAAATTCGGCGTGGGCCTCCCCATACTCCGACAATGATGTACATGGGAACCAGTTGGAACTCCCAGAAAACATAAAACATGAAAAGGTCAAGAGCAATGAAAACTCCCAGCATGCCCGTTGAAAGAGCCAGCATGGCCATCATGTATTCGCGGATATGTTTTTTAACATCCCAGGATGCGATGATGCAGATCATGGTCAGGAAGGTGGTCATCACAAAAAGCAGGAGTGAAATGCCATCCATCCCTATGTGGTAATTGATGCCCCAGGCTTCTATCCAGGGGATGTTGACCCCAAACTGCATTTTATGGGTGTTGTCGTCGAAATTCGTCCACAACAGTAACGAGAGCAGAAAGTCAGCAACGGCGATAGCGAGAGCCGTCTGTTTGATCCCGTTTTCATTTTCCTTAGGCATGAATGCCAGGAACACCGCCCCAAAGAACGGTAAAAATGTGATGAAAGTTAAAAACATTTAAAACATCACCAGCAAAAGACTAATAAACCCGACAACAATAAATAAGGCGTAATTGCGGACGAAACCAGACTGAAAAACCTGGGCTTGGCGACTGAACCAGCCGATAGTGCTGGCGGTGCCATTCACTGCACCATCAATGGCTTTGGCATCGCATTCTTTCCATAAAAGTTTAGAACCTTCAACGGTGGGTTGCACAATTGACTGGTCATAAAGCTCATCTACATAATACTTGTTCTGCACCAGGTCGAATCCCCACTGCCCTTCAGTGAATTTATCCGGCAGGTCGGGACGTTTGATATAAAACATGTAGGCACCAAAAATCCCGGAAATGGCGACTGCCAAAGAGAAAAACATCAATAAAAGTTCGGTCCACCATTCGTGTTCTGCTGGGTGCAAAAGGTGAGCCCAGGATGGAGCGTGTCGCCCTGCCTCATGGAGCATATGCTCCGTGTGTTCCAGAGCTTGCGCCAGGTCAAAATGAAGAACCGGTTCCAGCCAGTTGTGTAAAATATGCATATGCCACCAATGGTGAAACGGGATGCCCAGCAAACCACCAACGGTGGCGAGTCCAGCCAAAATTACCAGCGGCATGGTCATCACTTTCGGGGATTCATGCGGGTGGACCGATGGGTCTACCCGTGATTCCCCGTGGAAAGTCATGAATACTAAACGGAACATGTAGAAAGCGGTCAACAGGGCGGCGGAAATGCCCATTCCCCAGAAGATAATATTTCCATCCATTAATGAGTGATACAGCACTTCGTCTTTACTGAAAAAACCTGATAATGGAAATATGCCGGCAATGGCCAGAGTGGAAACCAGAAATGTCCAATAAGTGACCGGCATATGGTTTTTGAGTCCGCCCATCTTGCGCATATCCTGTTCGCCATGGATACCGTGAATAACGCTACCAGACCCTAGAAAGAGACAGGCTTTAAAAAATGCATGGGTGACGAGGTGGAAGATTGCCGCCGTGTAAGCGCCAACGCCACAAGCCAGGAACATATAGCCAATCTGGCTGACTGTTGAATAAGCCAGAACACGTTTGATATCGAACTGTGTCATGCCGATGGTTGCCGCCATCACGGCAGTACCTCCGCCGATGAATGCAACAACGGTCATGGTCATCGGCGACAAGTTGAACAACACACTACAGCGGACAACCATATAGACCCCAGCCGTCACCATGGTGGCCGCGTGGATCAAGGCGCTAACCGGCGTCGGGCCTTCCATAGCGTCCGGGAGCCAGGTATAAAGCGGAATCTGCGCTGACTTACCGGTAGCGCCGACAAACAGCAACATGGTGATGATGGTT
>PCTK01000184.1:0-325 GCA_002786505.1 Nitrospinae bacterium CG22_combo_CG10-13_8_21_14_all_47_10
AGACCAGGGAGAAGAATAAATGGTAAGGCAAATTTTCATAGGAGCCAAGTGTAACCGCTGGGGGCTATTGGCGAATTCTTTCTATGGCTTCGGGACATAAGAAGGGAGGGTTGGATTTTTAATATTCCCCCTGAGAAGGGGGATTGAGGGGGTTTGAGTAGAGGCAAAAAATTTTTCGCCTCTACAACGGGTCCAACCCCCCTGGCCCCCCTTGACAGGAGGTCTTTGCACAACCCCGAGATTCTTCGCTTACGCTCAGAATGACATGCAGAAACCATCATATTGTCATCCTGATGAGCCTTGGCGAAGAAGGATCTCGCTTTTT
>PCTK01000184.1:375-1465 GCA_002786505.1 Nitrospinae bacterium CG22_combo_CG10-13_8_21_14_all_47_10
TATTTTAGAACCTTCCCCTCACTCATGAAATATGCGGCCTAACCATTTTTGCCAAGCCCTAACACGAAGAGGGCTTTGCATAACCCCGAGATTACCCGTTCCGGGCACGAAGGAACTGAAAGTTCCACTACAGAATCTATTTTTTCGGTTTCCAGTTTCTACCCACTTCTTGCGCTTTAGCTAGTTGTTGCGGAGACATTTTTCTTTCCAAAATATTCAACCGGCCTATGGCAGTTTCGTTTCCCTGCAAACCAGAAAGATTGTACCACATATGCGCCAGCACATAATCTTGTGGCACTCCTGTTCCAAACTCATACATGTAGCCCAGGTTGTTTTGCGCTTCATCAATACCTTTTTCCGCATCTCTGGTTAGAATTTTCAAGGCTTGCGGCACACTCTCTTTTGCGAGACTATATACTTCTGCCATTTCAACTCTCTTTTCCACAGCGAGTCGATACCATCGCATAGCTTCTTTGCCATCCTTTATAATTCCCTGCCCATTGGCAGAAATCAATCCCACAATGAATTGCGCGCTGGAATCCCCCTGTTCCGCGGCAAGCCGGTACCACTGGGCCGCTTTTTTATCATCTTCAGGAACTATAAATCCAAATTGATACATGGCACCCAATTTGATTTGTGCGTCAGCAACGCCATTCTCCCCATCGCCGACCAATATCTTCAATACTGTCAGATTGTTGCCTTTCGTTAATTCACTCACAATTGTTTTTACCGAGGCAAGTTCCTGTTCTGCCGCAAGCCGATACCATTTGGCGGCTTTCTGGTCGTCTTCTGGTGTTTTTGCCCCAAAGTCGTACAAAAAGCCCAAAATGTGTTGGGCTTTAGCAATGCCTTTTTCCGCGTCGTCGGTCAAAACTTTCAATGCGCGTTGAACATTCTTCTGCTCCAACTTCAAATCAATTTTCGTTGCTTCGGAAAATCCCTGTTCCGCTTGCTGAACATTCCTTTGCTTCAATTTTAAAATATTTTCCCTTGCCTCGGCATATCCCTGTTCTGCCGCAAGTTGGTACCATTTGATGGCTTCCAGGTCATCTTGCGGAACTCCCAATCCCGAATCGTACATAATCCCGAC
>PCTK01000184.1:1494-1636 GCA_002786505.1 Nitrospinae bacterium CG22_combo_CG10-13_8_21_14_all_47_10
CCGCGGCGAGACGGTACCACTTAACGGCTTCCTTGTCGTCTTCTGGAACACCAAATCCAAAGTCATGCATGAACCCCAAAAAAAATTGCGCTCTGGAATCTCCCTTCTCTGCCAGCGGCAACCATAACTCACGGGCTGTCTT
>PCTK01000184.1:1675-4692 GCA_002786505.1 Nitrospinae bacterium CG22_combo_CG10-13_8_21_14_all_47_10
ATCATTAAAAAATATCCTGGACACAACACTAAATAGAAACAGGGCTGAAAAAGAGAGCAGAATGATACGGTTTTTGGTCTTCATAGGCTAAGAATACAGGATGTAGAATTTTTTTGAAAGTGGGGAAGGGGAGAGATCGTCACGAGAGCGCCCATGTGCAGAACAATTAACTAGGGACAATTTTTACACTCATCAGAACTGAAAAAAATCTTACAAATCAGGAAAGAAGGTCAAGCTTTGGCCTGGGCGGTCACTTTGGTGACCCAACAATCCCATCAACTGAGAAATGGTGCCGAAGAGAAGACTCGAACTTCCACATCCTTTCGGATACATGAACCTGAATCATGCGCGTCTACCAATTCCGCCACTTCGGCATACATCTTCAGTCTGCTGGCGCAAGCTCGCACCCGCCAAGACATAACAACACTTGTTTGGGGCAAATTTGAAAGCCGCATTATAGCAAATTCCCACGGAATTAAAATGCCTATTCACTCAAGACATAAAAATTCAACAACCTTTTAAATTTCTTTAGTTTTTCCTACAGGTTTATAGACGAGAATGACACTTCCGTATTCTTTGCCTGAAAATTGGCCTTGGGGCAAAACTGGCTTTACCAAATCCGGGCAAGCAAAATGAGTTGATCGTTTTCTATCCAATAATATCCAGTAGAATCACTTGCCAAGGATCTCCGGGTGCTCCAACTCGGCCTCGGCTTCCTCTTCTGCTTTGATCAAAGACTGCACCGACATATGGTCTTTTAGAACAAAAAACAACCCGCCACCCATTAACACTATAAAACCTACCGCCCAGGAAACCATGCCAAAACTAACGGCCGTAACTTCCGCTTCGCCTCTGATTTCATGAAGGGCGATCAAAACTCCCGCATTGAAAGACCCCAAAAAGCCCGGCGTAGGAAGTATTGTTATCAGCACGCAAACCATAACGGTTAACAACAATACGGATTCCAGAGATTTATCCTGCAGATCAAAAGCAAAATATAAAGGATAATAGATCGCGACAAATAAGAACCATGTTAAAGCGGAGAAAAAAACAATTTGCGCGAGGGCACCTGGATCCTTGACTATTTTACAACCCAATGCAAACTCTCCAACCATAAAGAAAATCTTTTCCCTCCATTTATCGGGAAGAGGTTTTACAAACCAGTCTATGCATGACTTAACCGGCCCCTCTTTGTAAGCCAAAAGAACCATAAAGCAAAGCAGGCCAATAACCAGTATTGCGCAAAATTTGCCAAACCCTGCCAACATGGATTGAACAGATACACCAGAGAAGGTAAGTTGTGGGTCAAACATGTCCACTCTGACCACAAATACCCATACAAAAAGCATTAACAGAAAGATTAAATCAAACAAACGCTCCACAATTATGGTCGAAAAAGCACCGGCAAAGGTAATACCATGTTTTTTTCCCAGCAGATAAGCCCGAAGGAATTCCCCTGCCCGGGCAGGCAGGATATTGCCCATAAAACCTATCATAAGAGGTGCATAAATTTCCCTAACCGGGATTTGTTTGAACGAGCCAAGTAGAACTTGCCACCGGTATGCACGGGCTACGTAACTCAAAAGAGTTATTCCAATTGACGGCAACACATAAATCAGCTCTATACCTTTAAAGGATGCAATCAGCTCATCCATCGAAACATTGCGCAGGGTGTAATAAAGCGCTCCGGCCGCAATGGCGAGTCCAATCAACAACTGGCGGGCTTTTTTCAACTGATCTTCCTCAATATTTGTCTGGCTTGTTCAATATCCTGCTTAATCTGAACAACCAGATCATCGGCGGACTTGAAAGCTATTTCATTGCGCATACGCGCCACAAACCGGACTTCAATTTCATGATGGTAGATAGCTTGATTAAAGTCAAAAATGTGTACCTCAACACTTAACCGGTCGCGATTAAAGGTTGGGTTAAACCCTATATTTGCCACACCGTTATAAGGCTTGTTTTTATAGGTAACCTGAACCGCATAGACACCTGTTCCCGGTATTTGCACCTTACTGGTATCAATATTGGCAGTGGGGAAACCGATAGCATGCCCTGTTTTATAACCGGAAATCACCGGGCCAATTATAGAATAATTCCTGCCCAGAAATTGACTCGCGGTCTCTACCTGCCCAGCCTCTATCAGTTCCCGGACGTGGGAACTGCTTACCGTATGCCCGTTAAGCTTGAAGGGCTGAACAACATGAACCCGAAACCCAAATTCCTCCCCCATTTTTTCAAGGTAGGGGATGGTCCCCTCTCTCCCACGACCAAACGCGTAGTCAAACCCAACTACAATCTCCTTAACCCCTATCTTTTCAAAAAGAATGTTTTTGGAAAAGTCTCGAGGCCGCTGGTCTGCAAACTCCCTGGTAAAATCAGCACAAATGACCATGCTGATCCCAAAGGATTCAATCAACGCCATCTTTTGCTTAAAATGAGTCAATAAAGGGGGGACTTTTTCAGGCGCGATGATTTTTAATGGGTGCGGCTCGAAAGTGAACGCAATGGCAGTTCCCTCATGCAGAAAAGCCAACTCTGCCGTTTTGCGGAACAGGGCCTGATGCCCCACATGCACCCCATCAAAATTGCCAATCGCCATTACCGGATGGGCAATGGGACCGATTATATTTTTTGTTCCTCGAATTATTCTCATAAATTGGCCCTATACTACCCCAAACCATTTATTATTCAAGATCCGTGGAAAAGCATCCAGAAATATCCTGATTCCAACCGGATGCATTTACCTCTATAATCTGCTAGAATAAGTTCTCTCGGAACAAGATGTGGAGCGCGTGAATGTTTGATATCGGATTTTTTGAGCTGATGATTATAATGGGCATCGCCGTTGTGGTGATTGGCCCTCAAAACCTTCCTAAACTTGCAAAAGCCATCGGTAAAGGCTGGGGCGAATTCCAAAGAACTTTCAGCGGACTGAAACAAGAGGTCATGGATGAGGCAGAAGGAATCAAACAATCCGTCAACATGGATTCCATGGAACAGGATATTAGTGC
>PCTK01000064.1:0-1896 GCA_002786505.1 Nitrospinae bacterium CG22_combo_CG10-13_8_21_14_all_47_10
AAACAGAAAAAATAATCTGAGAAAATCTGCGAAATCTGCGGACAGAGATCCTGAAACTTATGCCGTTATCGGTGCGGCCATGACGGTCCATAGTGTGCTTGGTTGTGGCTTTCTGGAAGCAGTTTATCAAGAAGCGCTTGAACGGGAGTTCCAGTTTCTGGACATTCCTCATGAAAGAGAAAAAGAGCTACCAGTACTCTATCGCGGTAAACAGCTAAAAACCTTCTACAAAGCCGATTTTGTCTGCTTCGGGTCGGTCATCGTCGAGTTGAAAGCGCTGGATCGCCTTTCAGGTAGCGAAGAATCCCAGGTTATCAACTACCTGAAATCTTCAGGACTACAGAAAGCGTTATTGCTCAACTTCGGAACCAAAAGCCTACAACACAAAAGAATGGTTCTTGATCTGCGAGAATCTGCGCAATCTGCGGATGAATCAAAAGACGTAGCATTCATTGAATCAAAAATCAAACCCATGGAGGCGAAGGATGAGTAAGAAGCCTGTCCCCGCCCACAGCCTCTTCACCGAGATCAAGACGCTGATTGACGATGGTCGGCGCAACGTGGCCGTGACGGTCAACGCCGCCATGACCATGCTCTACTGGCAAATCGGCAAGCGTGTCAACAAGGAAGTGCTGAACGATCGCCGTGCGGAATACGGCCAGCAGATTGTCGTATCGCTGGCACGACAATTGACGGTGGAATACGGTAAGGGCTGGAGCGCAAGGCACTTGCATCACTGCCTCCGCTTTGCGGAAGTTTTTCCGGATATCCAGATTGTGAACGCACTGCGTACACAATTGAGCTGGACACATATCCGAACCCTCATTTCAATAGAGGACGGGCTGAAACGCGCCTTTTACATCGAAATGTGCAAGGTGGAGAAGTGGAGCACGCGAACACTTGGGGAACGCATCCGATCCATGCTCTACGAGCGAACAGCCATCAGCAAAAAGCCGGAAGAGACGATACAGAATGAACTTCAACGGTTGGGCGATGGAGGCTCAATCACGCCCGACCTGGTGTTCCGCGACCCCTATTTTCTCGACTTTCTCGATCTCAAGGACAGTTATTCCGAAAAAGATTTGGAATCGGCCATAGTAGCCGAGTTGCAACGCTTCCTTGCCGAGTTGGGGGCGGACTTCGCTTTTCTGGCCCGCCAGAAGCGTATTTCCATAGACAACCGGGACTACTACATCGACCTGCTTTTTTACCACCGGCGGCTGAGGTCGCTCGTCGCCATTGACCTGAAAATCGGCGAATTCGATGCGGCGTATAAAGGCGAGATGGAGCTGTATCTGACGTGGTTGGAGAAGTACGAATCGGTGGAGGATGAGAACCCGCCCATCGGCCTGATCCTGTGCGCGGGGAAAAACCCGGAACATGTCGAACTTCTTCAACTTCATCGCAGTAATATCAAGGTGGCCGATTACTTCACCATTTTGCCGCCCAAGGAAGTGTTACTGGACAAGCTACACAAGGCCATCGCGATAGCCCGTAACCGTCTGACCGCCGGAGAAGAAGGGGGTTTGGATGAACGTTGACACGTCACGGGGGTAGCATTCTCCGGAATGAGTGGACACGAAAATTGAGCCGCATTCTTTTTCTTAAAGTCTACCGGACTGAGGTAGCCGAGATGGGAATGACGGCGTTGCCGATTGTAAAACACTTCGAGATATTCAAAAATATGAGCGCCGAAGTGAATGATATTGAAAAAATATTTTCCAGATTACGTAACAAATTGTCGGGCATAAACGGATTCAGGACAGTTCACCTGCTGGAAACACCTGACAAGAAATACCCTCTGGCGCAATTTGTTTTAGGTGAAGGAAACCAGCGGAGGGCTTTGATATCGGCAGGAATTCATGGCGATGAACCTGGGGGAGTAGAAGCTATATG
>PCTK01000064.1:1906-3875 GCA_002786505.1 Nitrospinae bacterium CG22_combo_CG10-13_8_21_14_all_47_10
GAAAACGACGGGTTTAAACATTTTTCCGATCAGTGGGAGTTGACTTTTCTGCCTTGTTTAAATCCTTACGGCTACGAATATGGCACCCGAGAAAACCATGAAGGGAAAGATTTGAATCGATTATTTAAAGAGGATATGCCGCCATTCGAAGTAAGGTTTGCCAAGTCAGTTCTGGAAAACCCCTATGAATTGACTATTGAACTCCATGAAGACTATATGAGCCCTGGGTACTACCTTTACCAAAAGGGGACTCATCCGGAAGATGAATATTTGGGGACCAAAATCCTTCAGGCTGTGAAAGAAATAATGCCGATAAATCTAAACAGCGAGATAGATGGCGGCTCAGCTCAGGGAGGAATTATTGTGCCAAAAAATGAACCCATGGATTGGTGGCCCATGGCTTTGTATTCGTTCTCTAAAGGAACCCGTATGTGCCTGACCTTAGAGACATCCAGCAAATTTCCAATGGAAAAGCGGGTGGAAGCACATTCAGCGGCCATTGATTCAGCTTTGAGTTACTTTTCTGAAAAACACTGAAACTCTCAAGCATTTTTATCTTTGGGGGTAATTACTGGAATGACAATGGGCTCACCAACCGAAAGAGAACGAATGTCTTTTTCAGAGTTGTAGCTACTCAATAGCCAAAGAGGGATGGTGTAATTATCGTTACTCATTTGCCATAAGGTTTCACCCTTTTGGACACTTCTAATGGTTAATTTGCTAATTTCGTAGTTATTGAAAAAGTCTTCCTGTATGGCTTTATGGTATTCCTGCCTTTTTTCCTCAAATTTGTCGGGAAGAACCTTGGCGAAATTAACTCGAAGTTTATCGTTGACCGATATATCACTCCTTTTCCCAATACGATTAATCCTCCGCAATTCAGCCACGGAAAGTAGCGACCACTCGGCATAATGACTGAGTGTTTCATCAAAATCTACAGTAATGGTACCAATCATGGAACCAGAGTTTTTATTAGGAGAAAATGAGACAGGTTTGAAAGCCGGGCGATTTCGATTGATGCCTTCTGTTTTGCTACTGATAACCTTAAGAGTTCCTTGTGAAACAGCATTTTCAGTTTTAACCGCTGTGTTTTTTCCATCATTGCCCGATAATTTTTCAACCTGTGAACGATCCACCGTTAATTTAAAGTTCCTGGAACTTATGGTTTCAGGTGCAACCTGTTCAACGACTTCCTGACCGGGGACTTTTATCCGTTGCCCCGGATATAGCGCATCAGGATTTCGGAAACCGTTAATGCTGGCAAGATGCAGGGCATTGGTGTCAAAACGTTTGGCGATTTTAGACAGATTGTCATGCCGCCGGACTTTATATGATACCAATTTTGTTGAAAGATTGTCTGAGTCCAGTTTCGCCAATTGAAACGAAGGCTGATGCCGGGGTTTCCCTCCGGGCAATTGAATCACCTGCCCAATATAAATATGATTTCGCCTTCCAATATTATTGAAGCTTTTTAACGAACTCACCGTGGTGCCGAAACGCAAAGCAATTCCTGACAGGGTATCCCCTCTTCTGACGGTATACCACTTGGACCTCAGTTGTTGGTCATACTTTACTCGTTGTGGAATTTGGCCATACCTTGCAACCATATTGTCCACCTTCTCTACGGGAGCCTGAAAAATAAATCCCCTGGGAATACGTTTTTCTCCATTTAAAACCGGGTTCCTGAGAGAAGGGTTCGATTCAGCAATTTCCTCCCGCGACATGTCAAAATAATTCATCGCAGTCCGGATGTCGATATAATCAGGTAGTTCGAAGGAAACCGTATTTAATGGTTTTTTCAGAACAAGATTGGGGAAATATTTGTTCTGGTTCTGAACCACGTGTAGGGCCGCCAGAAACTCCGCATAAAAATTCCCCGAAGCAAACCCAAAGGTTCGGCTTTTATACTTATCCAATATTTCCACAAAATCGTTGCCAAATTTTTTTTGGGCACGAATCATTCCCTGCA
>PCTK01000067.1 GCA_002786505.1 Nitrospinae bacterium CG22_combo_CG10-13_8_21_14_all_47_10
GATTGATTCTTTCTTTTCGGATGGGCAGAGAATGTGGTTGATGTTTGGAGAGTGACCCTATGCCCGCTGTGCCGGGCCGAATCCTCGCTCGTCGGTACAGGAGCACAGTCCACCGATTTGCCAGATGTCAATAATATAGCCTTTTTTGCCGGAGATTTCAACAGGTGGACGGATTTGAAATAGTGGATGTAACGGAAAACACCTCAAAAGATTTTTTGTCCGCAGATTGCACAGATTTTCGCAGATTATTTTCTTTGGGTTTTTCATCTGCGTTCATCTGCGTTCATCTGCGTAATCTGCGGATAGATCGTCTCTTTTCGAATGGGCAGAGAATGAGGATGGCATTAAACACAAAAAGATTGGACGGCAATCCGTGTCCCCCTCCGCGTCCTCTGCGGTAAATTATTTTTTACAGGAGTAGGGGGGCGATTCATGAATCGCCCCTACTGAAAGCACTGGAGGTACGGTGTCTAACCTCCTATTGGCAGGCATTCACCTCATCCTGAAGGGTTGGTCGGATGGGAACGAGTTCTACGGTTTTGTTGACGTAGTCTTTTGTGTCCTGTACTGCCAGTTTGTCGAACAGGAAGTCCATTTTTGCTTCCAACTCCTTGCCGATTCCTTCACGAATTTCACTGGGCAATCCCCAGAACCCGGATTTGAATTCGCCAAAGCCTTTTTTGCGGGTCTTGTAGATAAACTGCTCGTCAGTCTCCCCGGATTTTTTCTCTGCGGCAAACTTTTCTCTTAGATGACTGTATATTTTTTCTTTAAAGTCGTTGGGGAACCAGTTGCTCCCGTAGATCATATTTTGAAAATCGGTGGCCAGATGAATTTCTGCTGTTTCCAGCTCTGGAAATTTATTAAACAGGTTCTGGGGCAGGGTAGACGCGCCGTGTTGGACGGCTCCCGCCAGCCCATAATCTTCACGTGAAATGCGTGACAGGTTTTCCAGTGTATCAAAATCGAGATTAACATCGGCCACGGTTCCATCGGGCAGGGGCACTCCCCCATGTGAGGTTCCAGTCTGGATGGAAATTTTGCTGATGGTGGTCGCTCCGCTACGTGTTTTTTCCAGCAAATCGTTAAAGTTATCGAGATAGGCTCGCAGTTCCTGCTCGTTACTGTTCTCTTTGCCCACTTCGCCGATCTCCCCGCCCACGGAGATGGTGATGCCTTCAGGTTCTAATTCCCGGACGTGTTGGGTGAGTTCAACGCCAACTTCAAAGTTGGCTCTCTGCTGTTCAACAACGGTGGGTTTGCTGAGGTCGACCAGTGTCGAGGTGTCGATGTCGATATTATAGAAACCGCCAGCTATCCCGCTTTGGATTAGATTTTTGAGTCCTGCGATCTCTTTTTCGGGGTCCTGGGCATAGTTTTTGGCGTTGACCTGAAAGTGGTCTCCCTGAATGAAGACGGGCCCGGTATAGCCTTCCTTAATAGCCGCGGCAAGAATAACGGTGGACAGTTCGTGCGGGTTTTGGAAGGTGTAACTCATTTCCGATTTAGCCAGTTCAAAAATAAATGCCCCGGAGTTCATTTTTATAGCGGTTCGAAAAATGGCCCGGCACAGTTCATAAGGCATGCCACGGATGTTGAGAGCGGGGACGGTAAAGCCTTTGACCTCGCCCCGACCCCTTGCTTCATAGAGGCCCTGAATCGATGAACTGACAATACCCAATTCCAGTGCCGCTGATTTGATGAGAAACCGGCTAAGGCCTTTTATTTCCGGTGAAGGGTTGAGAACGGCATTCTGGATCAATTGATCGAGAACATCTCCTCGTAGTTTGTCGGCATTTTCTATTTTCAGGCCACCATTATCCGGAGTGGCAATATTTTTGAGTAGTAGGGTTATTTCATCTTTGTGGTTAAAAAGCATTTGGCTCCTTTTGAAAGCTTAAAGTCCCTGGCTGAAAAGAACATCAGCGGTCGATTCAGGAGTTGACCTGAACTAAAAGATGGATTCCGGGTTTCACCGTCGTTGCACCTTCTGCTAGCGGCCTGAGAAAGGCATTGCTTGACCGACTCCATTGTAGCGAAAAATTAGTTTTCTAGCAAAGCAGATTTGTAAGGAAAAAGCGTTGTAAAATTATCCTTTTAAAAACAATTAGTTATGGGAATTTTGTTGATCCGGGTTGCTGGGGGTGTGGGTGGGGATTTTTTACAGGACTGCGAAATAAAGGTTTGTCGTATGCGATTGAGAGTTTGAGTTTAAACAGGTTTAGGCTGAATGCTTCCAAACTCTTAAAACACCTATAATTACAACATTATCTTGCCTTATTTCTAATTGACACAGTTGAATAATTTGCTAGAATGCCCATCGTCACTGAAGTGTGTGATACGTCTGATACCGCAGTTGATTAATGAATCGTTTTTAAGCGATTCTTTAATTTTAGAATATTTAGAATTCCAATTTTTCAAAACTATATTTCCCAGGATTCTGGAAGGGAGAAATTCACCCCATGTTTAAGAATATTTATATACCGGTAGACAACTCTGATTACTCCAACGCTTGTGTGGATTTGGCTCTTGAGCTTGCCAAGGAGTCAGAGGCGACCATTACCGCAAGCCATGTTTATGCGGCGAAAATGCATGATGTTCGGTTCCGTCAAATGGAAAGCGGGCTTCCTGAAGAGTATCAGGATGAGGAAGAATTAGAAAAACAACGGAATATTCATGACCAGTTGATCACCAAAGGGATGGAAGTCATCAGTGACTCCTATCTGGATGTTCCCAAAGATAAATGTAAAGAACTGGGAATTCCTTTTGTAGGCAAATCCCTGGAGGGGCGTAATTGGACTGAATTGGTGCGTGATATCAAAGAATCCTCTTATGACTTGGTAATCATGGGTGCTTTGGGGCTTGGGGCGATTAAAGACAGCATGATTGGAACTGTGGCCGAAAGGGTAATCCGTCGTACTGCGAAAGATATGTTGATAGTAAAAAACTGCCCTGAAATTCATGAGCAAAAATCTTCCAGCGGAAAGATCGTTGTTGCGGTAGATGGGAGTGGTCATTCCTTTGGCGGGCTGATGACCGGCATTGATTTGGCCAGAAAATTGAACCGGCCTCTGGAAATTATTTCTACGTTCGATCCTTATTTTCATTATGCCATGTTCAATAGTTTGACGGGTGTATTGTCCCGTGAGGCTTCCAAAGTTTTCAAGTTCGAGCAACAGGAAAAGCTTCATGAAGACATCATTGACAAAGGGTTGGCAAAAATCTACCAGGCGCATCTGGAAATTTCCCGGAAAGTTTGTGAAGAAGAGAATATGGAATGCACCATTCGTCTTCTTGACGGAAAGGTTTTTGAGAAAATTCTGCAATACGCGCGGGAGGAGAACCCTTATTTGCTGATTCTGGGACGGATCGGGGTTCATAGCGCTCCCGACATGGACATCGGAGGAAACACCGAAAACCTGTTGCGTCTGGTTCCGTGCAACGTCCTCCTTTCCAGCAAAGTGTTCAAGCCGCCGATAGATATGCAGGCGGAAGAAAGCATTGAGTGGACTGCTGAGGCAAAAGAGCGCTTGAAAAAGATTCCAGGATTTGTGAGGCCGATGGCGACTTCCGCGATCCTGAGGTATGCGTTGGAACGCGGGCATAGTATGATCACATCCAGCGTAATCACCGAAGCGGTCCAGGAAATCCTTCCCGCAGGCGCTATGCAGGCAATGTCTGCCATCGGTGAGAAAATGAAGAAAGAAGGCATTGACCCGAACAATCCCGAAGGACTGGGCATGCTGAAAGAGGAAATGGCAGAAGCCCATGCCGGTAAAGCTCCTGAAGAAATCACTCTGAAATGCACCAGTTGCAACACTTACCATAAGGGCGATGTTGTCAAATGCAGTGTTTGTGATGCCGGCGTTGAACGATTGCTTCCTGTTAATAAAGACGAGTTCAAGGCTACGTATGAAGAGGCTCAGGATTCCACAACGTTCACCACCTTTGATGATGTTAAAGTATCGTGGACGCAGGAAGCATTGGATCGGCTTAATGAATTTCCGCAAGGGCATTTGAGGAGAAAAGCCCATGCTCGTGTTGAGAAAAATGCGCGGGTTCAAAAAGTCGAAAAGGTTTCCCTCGCTTTTCTTGAGAAGATCCTCAATGAAAAGATTAAGAAAGATGACAATGAGAGTCGTAAAGAAATTCCGGGCGATATCCGCGCTCTGGGTGCCGAGTTGAGCCCTGATGATTTCAACTGGTCCCCGGAAGCTTTAGCAAGGCTTGAACGCGTTCCTCAGGGATTCATGCGGGACAATACCCGAAACCGGGTAATGGCGTGGTGCTCTCAAAATGATATCCAGGATATTTCACTGGAAGTTTGTGAGGAAGGAATTCGCGAGTCTGTGAAAATGATGGAAGAAGCCATTAAAAACGGCGCGGGTCTTGAAGATTTCCTGCCTGCAAAAGAAGTGAAGGCCTAATATACTCCG
>PCTK01000101.1:0-1544 GCA_002786505.1 Nitrospinae bacterium CG22_combo_CG10-13_8_21_14_all_47_10
TTAACGAATCGGGCCATGGGGGAAAGCAGGCCTTTCGAAAACAGGTTTTTCTTATTTATTATTTGTAGTGACCCTGGGAACGGTGAGGTTCATCAGGCAGGGGATGAGGACCAGCGTGAACAGGGTGCTGAAAAACAGACCAAACAGGATGACCACGCCGATGCCCCGGTAGATTTCGGTTCCCGCGCCGGGGATCACCACCAACGGCATCAACCCGAACAGGCTGGTGAAAGTGCTCATAAAAATTGGACGAATACGGATTCGTAAGCTGTCGAGGATGGCTTCTTCCGGCCCCATATGTTCCTCCCGCATGTTTTGCAGGCTTTGATACACAATCAGGATGGCGTTGTTAACCACTACACCTATAAGGATGATGAACCCAAGCATGGTCAGCACATCCAGGGGTTGCAGAACAAAGCGGTTGAGAAACCATAAGCCGAACACTCCTCCCACCGCCGCCATTGGCACACTCAGCATGATAATCAGCGGATATCCCCAGTGTTGGAACAGGACCGCCAGCAACAGGTAGGTGATGAAGATAGCCAGAACAAAATTCCCGCCCATTGCCTTGCGGGTGCTCTCCAGCTTATCGGCATTTCCGGTAAGGCGAATGGAATAACCGCCGGTCAGTTTGCCTGCATTTTTGAGCGGCTCAATGATTTCTTTTTTTACAATATCAATGCCTTCTTCAAGGGTCATCAGTTTCGGCGGGACCACTTCCAGCGTAATAGAACGCTGACGCTCAAAATGCTGGATTTGCTCGGAACTGACCGTAGATTCCACATCGGCGATGGTGCTGATAGGAACAGCGACCAGCCCCGGTGTTTTGATAACGATATTCTGAATGTCCTGAGTTTTCTGGATATCCTTTTCGCGGCTGATGAGGATCAGGTCGATTCCGTCTCTGGGAAGGTAAGGGACATTGAGTTTTTCCGGGTCGAGGTAGACCTCATCTGCGAAGACACCATCCATAATGGCGGAAACGGAGTAGCCCAGTTCAAATACATCAAGTCCGGTTTCGGCCAGTTCCTGCCATCTGGGGATCACCTGGATTTGTGGTTGCCCCAGTTCCATTCCGGGAACCGGACGAATCCCGGCATCGGGCATCAATTTTTTTAATTTCAAAAAAGCGGTCTGCGTCATCGCGGTAAGTTCCCTGAGATCCGGGCCCATTATATTGATCTCAATTCCACGGGAGCCGCGGAAGGCGCTTGACAAAAGCGACAACTGCCGGGTGACGGCAATCATCCCCGGAACCTTTTCCAGTTCTTCTTTCAGAATGGGGATGAGTTCCTTCGCGCGTTCGGGATCCTTGGCTTTGACTACCGTGAACAACCGGCCTCCACTTCCAATGAACAGGAAATTGCGAACGGCGGGCCCTTTCAGTTTGGCTTCCTCGGGGCTTCCCGGCAGGGCTTCCCAGTAAGGGCGGTAGACTTCTTCCAACTCGTTGCCTATCCGGTGCATTTCCTGGATGTTGTAACCCTGTGGAGGAATCATCATGCCGATGATGACGTTCTGATCCCCTTCCGGCAAGTACTCGG
>PCTK01000101.1:1559-3983 GCA_002786505.1 Nitrospinae bacterium CG22_combo_CG10-13_8_21_14_all_47_10
TCCATGCCCCATAAACCGGAACAAGAATCAGTATAAGAACTGTCAATATCTGTGCAGGTTTGGATTTGAACAGGTTTTTGAGTGTGGCAACCACAGCCTTGTTAAATTGCAACGCCAGTGGAACAAGTCCGAAAAGGTTATGGAACATTCTGCTAAATAAAGAACGCCGGTCAGAGGTGTGCAGTTCCTCATACTTTAAAAGATGCATGCTCATAACGGGGATGACCAGCACGCTGACTATCAGGGAAAGGGTGACCGAGGCGCTGATGGCAACGGCGATATCGCGGAACAGTTGCCCTACTTCCTCTTCAATAAAAAGTACTGGAATAAACACAGCCAGTGTTGTCAAGGTGGTGGCCAGAATGGCCCCCCAGACTTCTTCAGCCCCATGTAGCGCGGCGGTTGTCGTGTCTTTCCCAAGCTGACGCTGGCGATGGATGTTTTCCAGAACGATGATGGACGCGTCTACAACCATCCCGACGGCAAATGCCATACCCGCGAGCATGATCACATTAATGGTTCTCCCCATCAGGGTCACAACCAGAAAAGTACCAATCACGCTGATTGGTATAGAGAGGGCGATGACCAGTGTGCTGTAAAAACTGCGCAGGAAAAGCAGGAGAATGATAATGGCAAAAGTCCCGCCTATCACCAGATTCATCTGCACTATGTCGATGGACCGGATAATGTATTCGGTCTTGTCCGCAGTTTGAACCAGGTGCAGGCCAAGAGGTTTAAGAATATTTTCGTTCAGATCCTTCTGAACCGCTTTCAGGTCTTTCATCACCGCGAGAACATTGGAACCCGTTTCCCGGCGTGCGTTGACCGCAATACCCGGAAGCCCGTTGTGTCGGACGTATGTGCGCAGTTCGTCATACTCCACCTTCACTTCGGCGACATCCCGGATATAAACGATGCGCCCGTCTTTTTGGGACAGGATGGTGTTCGCTATATTCTCCGTTGAACGATACTCGCCACGTGTACGAACGATGTACCTTCGCTTTCCTTCATCGAAATCACCTCCGCTGATGTTTCTATTCTGTCGGCGCAGTGCCTCGCGCAGTTCAACGATGCTGAGTCCCCGTTCTGCCAGCGCGTCAGGATTAAATATCACATGAGTTTCAAGCGGACTTCCACCGCGCACTTCACTGTCCGACACGCCGGGGATACGTTCGAAACGGGATTTGATCTGGTCTTCCGCGAAATCGTGATATTGATATACGTTGACCTTGTCCACCATTTCAGGAAGGGGTTGAAGCACAAACCAGGCGATTGGGCGGTCTGAAACGTTGACGGTTTTAATGATAGGTTCGTCAGCGTTTTCCGGATAAGAAGAGACCTGTTGCAGGGCGTTGGCGGTGCGCACCAGCATTTCCTGCAAGTCGGATCCAGTGCGAAACGTCAGATAAATATCCGATGCTCCGGTCTGGGAGAGGCTTTTCATTTCTACCAAACCGGCGATGGATTTAAGGTGCTTCTCCTGTTCATCAACGATGTCACGCTCTATTTCTTCAGGACTGGCGCCCGGCCATTTCGTGGTCACTGTCAGTTCCGGTTGGCTCACATCGGGAACCAGTTGGACCGGTATCCGAAACAGCGACATGATCCCGAACAGGATGATCATGATCACTCCAACGGCAACGGTCACGCCATATTTTAATGATTGTTCGATCAGCTTCATAGAGAGGCGGCGTTAGGGAAATTCTTTGATGATTTCGACACTTCTGCCGGGACGGAGACGTTCATTACCCTGAACCACCACCCACTCCCCGGCTTTTATTTTTCCGTCTTTTGGGGTAATGGCTATCATACTGTTTTTTTGCTCTCCGAGTGTGACAATAACTTTGTGGGCTTTCATCCCCTTTTCCGGCTCTGGTCGAACCACCCAGACCACGGTTTCACCCGGCGAACGAACCAGGGCATCTTTGGGAATGTAGATTTGTTTGGAAGAAGCGTTTGGCGGCTGGTAAACCACCTTGACCAGCATTCCTACCGTCAGAATGGATTTGGAATTATCGACCTGGATACGTACCGGAAAAGTACGCGAGGCAGAATTACCGAAAGGGATAATCTCAATCACTTTGCCCTGAAAGACACGGTCGGAAACACCCTCTTGCCGTGAGTCCAGGATGACTTGAACCTTAATTCCTTTGCGGACCTGGTAAAAGTGATGCTGGGGGATATGGACTTCCACCTTGACCGGGTTGGTGGCGATCATGGTCAGGCCAGGGTCGCCCTTTTCCAGCCATTGTCCTACTTCGGTCAGCTTTTCGATGATGGAACCATCAAAAGGTGAACGTATTACGGAGCGGTCAATATTGTCCTGGATGAGTTTGATTTTTGTGTCGGCAACGGATAGCCGGGCTTGCTGTTGCTTGATCTCTTCAATTCGCGGCCCTGCTACGAGTTCATTCCACTGGGCTT
>PCTK01000173.1 GCA_002786505.1 Nitrospinae bacterium CG22_combo_CG10-13_8_21_14_all_47_10
TTTTTCAAAAACACATTTTGTAATTCAAAAAATATTCGGAATGTAACCGTTTGCCCTTACAAAACCTGTATTTGCTCATGTTAAACTTTTTGCTCGTGCAATATGCGGGCTAACGATACCGGCGGTCATTAAACTGGTCTAATTTTTCCTGCACCCGACGGGCTCCCCGCATCAAGGCATCCAGCATTTCCTGTAACGCTTCGATTTCCTCCTCCTTGGATTCGGCGGCCTTTAAATTTGCCGTCTCGTCTTTCACTTCTTCAATAATGCTGTCTATTTCTTTAAGCAGTTCCATGGTTTTACCGATTCAGGGTTTTTGTTGATTTTGCCTTTCGGCTGGAGGCACCATAGCCCATGCCGACTGGTTTATTTTTAGATTCAAAATCAGTTGGAAAGGTTTAGGGAAACTTTGGCTCAAGCAGGGTTTTCTGGAAAGTGAGTCAAGATGGGTGGAGTTCCAGAATATTGCGGACTTCTTTTAAAAAGTTTATTTCATTGAAGGACTTCTTTTCGATAAGTTTTTCGACGCCGCCATTCAGGCGCAGACGGTCGGCATGATTGAGTTCTTTCGAGGTGATGACCACAATGGGTATGGACCGCCAATCAGGCGTTTTTCGTAGTTCTTCGAGGAACTCAAATCCATCCATTACCGGCATCATCAGATCGAGGAAGATAACGCTCGGAGCCTGTTTTTGTAACTCGTCAAGGGCGATCTGGCCATTGTCGGCTTCGGCGACATCCAGTCCATAATCCTCCAGCATTCTGCGTAACATTTTTCGGGTACCAGCATCATCTTCTACAACAAGAGCCGAGCCGCTGTCCCACTTGTATCTTTTCATCAGGACGTGTATCCGGGTGCGGTCAATGGGCTTTGTGAGGTATTCGGAGGCTCCGAGGGAATAGCCCTTGTTTTCATCGTCCACCATGGAGATGACAAATACCGGAATATTTCCCAATTCAGGATCCGCCTTTAACTCGGTCAACACGGTCCATCCATCCATTCCGGGCATCAAAACGTCGAGAGTAATCAGGACAGGGTGAAGTTTTCGGGCCAGCCTCAGGCCTTCTTCGCCATCGGAAGCTGTTGCGATATGGTAGCCCTCTTTTTCAAAAGAGCGTTTCATTTGATTATGGACCATGGGGTCGTCATCAATCACCAGAATCACGTTCACTTTTTTTACGTGGTGAGCCTCTTTATCTCTATCTTGATGGGGAAAACCTTTTTCCTCGGCAGGTGAATCGGTTTCTTGCGGGTTCTCGGAAACGGTGGTCTTCACAGGAAGATGGACGGAAAATGTAGAACCTTTGCCCGGTGCGCTTTCGACAAAAATATCGCCGCCCATCATTTCGCAGATTCGCTTGGTGATTACAAGCCCCAGCCCCGTGCCCTCATATTTAAGAATGTTCTGAGAGTGTACCTGGGAAAAACTTTTAAACAATTTTGAAAGTTGGTCAGAGGCCATGCCTATTCCCGTATCACGGACGGTCAGATTGACCCAGTCTGCACCGTTGATGGTTTTCCGGTTGACGATGAAGGAGACCGTTCCATTCTCGGTGAATTTGCTGGCGTTACTGAGAAGATTAAAAAGTACCTGGCGAAGCCGGGTAATGTCTATGAAAATAAAACCCAAATCATTTTCTAACTGGATGTCCAATGCATTTGAATTTTTATCAATGACAGGCTGAACCGTGTTTGCGACTTCCCGGGCCAAAGCTTCCAGGTCACAATTCTGGTTGTAGAACTCCATTTTCCCGGCTTCGATTTTAGAAAGATCCAGGATGTCGTTGATGATGGCCAGTAAATGCTTGCCCGAGGAATGGATTTTCTGGAGGTCGGGTCCGATCTCTTCTTTGATATCCATTTCATCGGCGACTTCTCCCAACAATTCGCTGTAACCGATGATGGCGTTCAAGGGTGTTCTTAGTTCATGGCTCATATTGGCAAGAAAAGCACTCTTCGCCTGATTGGCATCAGAAAGATCCTGGTTAGATCTCTCCAATTCAATGATGCGTTTTTGCAGAGCTTCTATAGAGTTTTTGGAGGATGCCATGGAGCGTTTAATATTGGGGTTAGGACAGCCCCCACCCAAATGTTTTTACGAATAATTTTTTCACGTTTTTTTATTCTATACCAAATACGGAAATTAGACCACCTAACAATATAGTATGGGAATTTGCGGTCAAATATTGTCACAATACTGTCGCAATCAGGCATTGATTGTTCAAATACTTACAAATCCGGCGGGTGGAGGCGGCCCCGGCGAAATTTTGATTGTATCGGAAACGAAAAAAGATATAGATTTACAACCAACGGGGCACATTTTTAATAAGGGGTGATCATGAAGGAAAAGGCAGGTTCTGTCCAGAGAGTTTCGTCCTTTGATTTAGCGCCAGGCAGGATGATTGCGAGAAAATACCGTGTGCTCTCGCAGTTGGGAGCAGGGTGGGAAGGCGAGGTTTATAAAATTTTGGAGGTGAACACCAAAATTGAGAGGGCCGCCAAAATATTTTTTCCACAAAGGAATGTCCGTAACAAAATCTCGAAGCGAAACGCTCAAAAACTTCATAAGCTAAGGCACTGCTCCATCCTGATCCAATACCATACCGAAGAAGTACTTATTTATAAAAAAATGCCCGTCACCGTGTTGATCTCGGAGTATGTGGAAGGTCAACTTTTATCGAAATTTGTTAATTCCCTTCCGGGAAAAAGGATGGGCCCCTATCAAGCTCTCCATCTCCTCCATTCCCTCGTCAAAGGGGTGGAAGAAATTCACCTTCTGAATGAATATCATGGGGATTTGCATACGGATAATATCATCGTCAATAAATTTGGATTGGGGTTCGAGTTAAAACTGGTGGACTTGTTTCACCACGTCGCTCCCAAGAACACAACCCGGCAGATTGATCTTGTGGCATTGATACAGATTTTTCATGAGTGTGTGGGGGGGCAAAAATGGTATGCGAAAATGCCGCCGCCGGTGAAAAATATTTGCTGTGGATTGAAAAAATCCCTGATTTTAAAAAAATTCCGGTCCGCTTCGCAGTTGCGGGAATATCTGGAACAAATGGAATGGATGCCTATAGGAGGGTAAAAGGGGATGCGCAATAAGTGTGCAAGTATCTGCAACTGAAGGAAAAAGTGGTGGGACGGGACGGAATCGAACCGCCGACACGAGGATTTTCAGTCCTCTGCTCTACCGACTGAGCTACCGTCCCAGCACATTTTGTTTTAATTAAAAGAGCGAAAATTAACACAATCCCCCTGACTCTGTCAATTGGGATTGGGACTATAAATTATTATTTTTTCAGAACTTTTTTGTTATAATGCGTTTTGCTGTAAATTTAATCAGCTTTCCTTTAGGCAATTTGGAACGGATTCCACCCCATGCTTGTTCTCACCCGCAAAGTTGGCGAAAGCATCAAAATTAATGAAGATGTCAAAATAACCGTTATAGATGTAAAGGGCAAGAATATTCGCCTGGGAATTGAAGCCCCCCGTGAAACTAAAATTTACCGCGAAGAGGTTTTTCTGCGAATCAAGGAAGAAAACCAAACCGCCGCTATTTCGCATCAGTTTGACCCTTCAAAGGTGTCTCAACTGATGAAGGACAAAATCAAAAAATGAAGCTCGAAACAACCCGATTCGGCACTCTCGAAGTCGAAGAAAAGCAAGTCATTCAATTTCCGGATGGTTTATATGGGTTTGAAAAGGAAACCCGATTCACCTTCCTTCCTTTCAACCCGAATGTTGAAAGCCCCATGGAGTGGATGCAGTCTGCTCTGTCGCCTCATTTGGCATTTGTGATCACCGACCCTTACCTGTATGTTCCGGACTACAAATTGAAGCTCCTGGAGGAGGATAGAAAAAAAGTGGGACTGGGACAGGGTGACACATTCATCACCCGTTCAATTGTCACGATTCCTGAAAATTACACGGAAATGACCACAAACCTGGTCGCCCCTCTGGTGATCAATCTCAATAATGGAGTGGCCAAACAATTCGTGCTGACCAGCATGGAATATGATACTCGCCACTACCTGCTCCCAGAAGAAATGCGCACCACCACCGCCACCCCCCACTAACCGGCGAGCCGCCGGTGGCAATATGCGGGTTAGGTAGAATATCACGGAGGTTCAGCATGACAGCAACAACCCCCTCAATCCCCCTTATCAGCAACCGTGATTGATGTCAAGAGTTAGTGGATAACTTATATTCCAAGTCGTATTATTCTTAACCATTGTATTTAGGATGGTTAGCATTTTTCTC
>PCTK01000080.1 GCA_002786505.1 Nitrospinae bacterium CG22_combo_CG10-13_8_21_14_all_47_10
TTCTCTTGATTCCATGCCCTAAAGGGGCAAATTATCCGAACCTAACCTAAGGCTTAAATTGCTCAACCTTTTACTGATCACTTTCGGACTGGCACTTTTATATTATGGCGGCAACTTTTTAGTAACCGGAAGTGTTCGGTTGGCCCATTCCCTCAAAATCAGCCCCTTCATCATTGGTGCCACCGTCATTGCCTTTGGCACCTCAGCCCCTGAGCTTGCGGTTGCCATTCTCGCCGCTCTTCAAGGTAATTCGGAACTGGCTATGGGCAATGTCATTGGGAGCAATATCGCCAACATTGGCCTCGTTCTCGGATCAACCGGAATCATTAGTTCCATGTCCATCGCGCCCGATCGCCTTAAGCGCGAATCCCCGCCACTATTGTTGGCCTCGTTCCTCATTCTGGTTATCGCCTGGGATCTGGTAATCAACCGCTACGAAGGAATTTTCATGGTTTTCCTTTTGGGTCTTTATGTTCGGAGATCGTTCAGTCATAAAGAAGATATCTCCGGAGAACCGGAAGAGGAAGTCCATCTTTTTGCAGGAAAAGGACCCGTCTTTCAAGTACTGCTGATCGTCGCAGGACTAGCTCTTTTAATTGGAGGAGCCAAATTACTGGTCGAGGGCGGCGTGGGGATCGCCCGCAGTCTGGGAATCAGCGAATGGTTTATAGGCATCACGATCGTGGCTGTAGGCACCAGTCTTCCCGAAATTGTTTCCTCCTTGATCGCCGCAAAACGCGGTCACGGTGAAATGGCTATCGGAAATATTTTTGGCAGTAATATCTTCAACATCCTGATGGTTCTGGGATTGACCGCGGCCATTCATCCTTTGCATATCCAGGAACCCATCCACCCGGATCTGATCATCTCCACCGCCCTCACCGTATTCTTAGTCGCAATGATCGGGTATGGACACCACTCACTGGGAAAAGGGAAAGGCATCCTTTTACTTCTGGCCTATATCATGTACATAGGACTGAAAGGAACAGGGACTCTTTAACTGTCATCAGGCAGGGGAATTGGGCTTTATATTTTTAAACTTCCACAACTGTTGCTTGTAATAAGGATCGTTGGGCACCAACTTAATGGCTTCCTGAATTTTTTCTACAGCCTTTTCAGGTTCTCCTTGAACATACAAGATTTCTGAAAGTGTGTCGATGAACTCAGGCCGGTTGGGAAAGGCTTTCAGCGTCTGGCTTGAAAGTTCAAAAGCTTTTTCAAGGTTGATGTTTTTCTTGGCGTACAACCAGGCCAGACGGTTCATGGTTTCATAATTGCCTTTGTCTAACTCAAAAGATTTTTCACAGTGCCCGGTGGCAACCGTAAAATAACCTTTCTTCATATAAACATTACAAATCGCAAAAAAGACTTTAGGGTTATCCACCTCACTCTTGGAGATGGGAAGAAGTAACTCCAGTGCCTTATCCAACTCCTTTTGCTCAACCAGTGCCAGCACCAGCCCCATAATAAAATTAGAATTTTTGGGCTCCAGGTCTAACGCTTTGTTAAACTCATCCTTGGCCAGTTCCACCTTCTCCCTGCCCAGCAGTACCATTCCCAGTTCATAATGCGAAGGTGCAAACGCCGCATTCAGAGCAATGGCATTGGACAATAAAGATTGGGCCCGGCCCAATTTCCCTTCACTGGAAACCAGTTTCCCCAGTTGGTAATGACTTTGAGCATCTTTGGGGTTGAGCTTAATGGCCTTTTCCAATGCCTCCTGGGCTTTTTTATTCTGGCGCTTGTCCGCGTAAATTTTTCCTAACCGTGCCTGAACTTCGGGATTATTAGAGTCAAGAGTTTCTGCGATCTTATAAGTTTCAAGAGACTCCTCAAGCATACCCTTGGTGTAATACCAATCAGCAATACGAATTTGTGCGGAGAAGTTTTGGGGAAACAAGTCTGCCGCTTTTTTGAAAGCTTGCACCGCCTCATCATCCTTACCACTTTCCAGAAGAAGCGTCCCTAATGCCAGGTGGAGGGCAGGTTGATCATTCTTGAGTTTTAGGGCTTCATTAATTTCGGCAACAGCCTGGCCATATTTTTTTTGCTGGGAATAAAGCTTACTTAGAGCTTCATGAGGTTCGAAAGAAGTGGCATCTAACTCCACACTCATCTCAAGAGCTTCACGAGCTTTATCAATATTTTCCTGCTCCAGGTATAGACGGCCCAGATTGTAAAAAGCGGAGCCGCTCTTCGGGTCAATTTGCACGGCTTGATTATAGGACTCTACCGCTTCCTTCAATTGCCCCTTGGAGGAATAAGTGGATGCCTGTTTGATACGATATTCCGCATTGGCAGGGTTTAAATCAATCGCCCTTTGAAACTGGGCCAACGCATCGTTGTAACGTTTGTCTTCAAGATAAATGTCCCCGAGCCCCGCATACACTCTAGGCTCGACCCGGGAAACAGTCAGGGCCTTTTTAAAAAGGGCTTCGGCATCGGCATAACGTTTTTCAGCGACAAGCTCGTATCCCTTTTTGACAAGCGGTTCCAAACCATCTTTCCCTTTCGGATAGAACCATGTGACACCGGCAATCACCAGGACAACAGCGGCGATTCCGGCGGATTTTTTCAATGGGAAAAACGACTTTCTGCCAGCAGTGGATACTTTGGTATCACCAGGCGCCTTGGAAACTTTTACTGTCTTTGGGACAGGTCTTTCCAGGCTCTCTATTTCTTCCTTGACGGTTTTCGGGGCTTCATCAATCATTTTGCAACGACCTTCAAAATTAGAGCCTTCGTCAACGATCAAATGGTAGGTAGATATATCTCCGGTCAACCGGCTATCATTCATCAAGGAGACCTTGTTATCCGCAAACAGGTTCCCCTGAATAAAACCCCTGTTGGTGACATCATGGGTTTTGATATTGCCTAATACCTTGCCCGACTTGCCCACAACGAAATGGTCGGAAGAGTATATTTCTCCCTCAAAGTCCCCATCAAAGTGCACCGCCCCCTTCACCCAGAGAGTGCCTTTGAGTCTAGTTCCTTTTTCAAAGTAGGAATCCATAATTTACGAAAAAATTCCGGGAAAGTTAAAAGGTCAGGAATGATATGGATATTACCAAATAATTGAATATGTTACAAGCTACTAACACATGGCCCCTATACTTGGTAACCCTGCCTCTTTTGGTAATTTGGGCACCCATTTACCTGGCAGAGACTCATGCTTGATCATTGCCCTAATTTGTGGACAGCCCTAATTTGTGACAGTTGAAAATTTGGTTCTAAACTGCTAGTTTAAGCCTTTTTTACTATTCCTGACACCCTGCTTTTTCATTTTTAATTTCAAGGAGTACCATGTCCAGAAATGATGGCCGCGACCTAAATGTCTGCAGAAAAATCAAAGTCATAAAAAACTACACCATGCACCCGGCAGGCTCAATTCTCATTCAAATGGGAAATACCAAAGTCATTTGCGCCGCCACATTAGAGGAAAAAGTTCCTCCCTTCCTCAGAGGCAAAAACAGCGGCTGGGTGACGGCAGAATACTCCATGCTCCCCTCTTCCACCAATACCCGTAGCCCGCGGGAAGCTTCACGTGGCAAACTGTCAGGCCGAACCCAGGAGATTCAGAGACTCATCGGCCGCTCACTACGCGCGGTCATCGACCTCAAAAAACTGGGTGAGCGCACCATCTGGCTCGACTGCGATGTCATTCAGGCCGATGGCGGAACCCGTTGTGCCTCCATCACCGGAGCTTTCATGGCAACAGTTCTGGCTTTGAAAAAATTAAAAAAAGAAAAACTGATCGATGAACTGCCGATTAAAGACTATGTCGCCGCTGTCAGTGTCGGCATCGTTGGCGATAAAAAAATGCTCGATCTGGACTACTCGGAAGACTCCACCGCCGAAGTCGATCTCAATATCGTCAAAACCGGGGCTGGCGGATATGTCGAAATTCAGGGGACGGCAGAACAAGTACCCTTCAACGATAAACAATTAGACGGCCTCCTCAAACTCGCCGATAAAGGCATCAAAGAGCTCATTGCATTGCAGAAAAAAACCGTCGGCTAACCGGCCAACGGCAGGGAGTAACGGGGCGGTAATACCCTTTCAGGGCATGAAGGCAAAT
>PCTK01000031.1:0-3833 GCA_002786505.1 Nitrospinae bacterium CG22_combo_CG10-13_8_21_14_all_47_10
GGTTGAAAGACGGGTTTTGATTTCTTGCATGATCCGGGTTTCTTCCTCCTCGCCTTTAGCCGCGAATGTCGCTGAAAACCGGACGTAATGGCCGACATCATCCCAGGGGACGGTAGAAATCAACATTTCGGTAATCAGGAACTGGGAAAACTCTTCAGCATTGGAAAATCGACGTCCGCCTTTGATTCCTTTAGGGGCACCAACATAAAGAAAGAACGAGCCACCGGGCATTTTTGCTTTGAAACCTACCGAGTTGAGGGTTTCAACCAGCATGGTTAACCGACGCTTGTACTTGGCAACGGTTCGATCTGTGATTTCGGGGTGCTCCAACGCATAAATTCCCGCTTTCTGGATGCCTGCAAACTGGCCGGAGTCTATGTTGTCTTTGACATGTGAAAGGCCTTTTACTATGAGTTCGTTGCCAACAATAAAGGCTATGCGCCATCCCGTCATGTTATAGGCTTTTGAAAGGGAGTGGAATTCAACGCCGACATCCATTGCGCCTGGTACTGACAGAAAGCTTTGGGTTTTCCCTGAATAGGTTAAAGCTGAATAGGCGGCATCCTGCATGATGATGATATTGTTTTCTTTGGCAAACTCAATGGCTTCCTCATAAAATTCGCGAGTGGCATTGGCGCCTGTTGGATTATTGGGATAGTTCAAATATAAAATTTTTGCCTTCTCACGTGTGGCCGAATCGATACTCTTTAAATCGGGGAGGAAATTATTGGCTTCTGTCAGAGGCAGATTGACGACCTCTCCTCCCAGGTATTGTGTATGGGTCCCCATAACGGGATAGCCGGGAACGGTCATCAGGGTTATATCTCCGGGATTGATAAAAATTGCCGGGGCCATTGCCAGACCCGGTTTGGAGCCGATGGTATGATTGACATGCTTTCCCGGTTCCAGTCCCTTGACGCCAAAAATCTTTTCCATATATTTACAGGCGGCGACTTTGAATTCTTCGATGCCATTATCGGTGTAGCCGCGGTTTTCTGGTTTTTCCGCTTCCAGTTGCAGGGTTTTGACAACACCCGGATCGGCCATTTCGTCCGGCTCGCCCACTCCCATATCGAACAATACTTTTCCCGGATTGGCAGTTTGTGCCGCGCGTTTGGCCCTTTTTATTTTTTCAAATTTGTAAATTTTGGTGTCTTTGCCAAACTGGCTACCTCCTAAACGGTCTGCAAAAAGGGATTGAATATAGCTTTCATCGGACATGCTGAAACTCCAAATTATAAAGAAGAAAATTAAAGCAGGATTTAAAAGAAGGGCTCAATCTAGCCAAAAACCTTAACTCTGTCAAGCTGTTCAAAACCATTTCGCATAACTTGAAAAGGGAGTTATGGGAAACGCTGGATTTTGGCACGGTCTGAAATGCCAGCACTTTGGAAGGTTGCCATTTCATTAAATATTTTGACAGAGGCTTCTATCATGCCAAAAGCCAATACCGCGCCGGTTCCTTCTCCCAACCGCATTTTTAAATCAAAAAGGGGAGGGGTCTCCATGAGATCAAAAAACACCTTCTGTCCGGGTTCCACCGAACGATGTGACGGGAAAATATAGTCCTTTACCGAAGGGTTTAACTTAATGGCCAGAGATGCGCCCGCACTGGAAATCAACCCATCAATGACGACAGGAATATTTTTTGCGGAGGCGCCTAACAGGAGCCCCATAATGCCACCAATTTCGAAGCCTCCCACTTTAGCGAGAATATCTATGGGGTCTTCCGGGTTGGGGCTATGGATTTCAAGTGCTTTCTGAATGACGGAGATTTTTTTATTCAGAGCCGTATCGTCGATTCCTGTTCCCCGGCCAGTGACCTGGTTTGCTGGAAGGTTGCCCAATACGGAGAATATTGCGGAGCTGGCTGTGGTATTGCCGATTCCCATCTCCCCGGTGGCCAGGAGGTCTACCCCTTTAACCGCCAGTTGTGCCGCAATCTGAATACCAATGGCGATGGATTCTTCAGCTTCAGCGCGGGTCATGGCTGGTTCTTTAGCCATGTTTCGGGTGCCAAAGGCTATTTTCCTGTCCAGCAGGTCCGGATGGGGGGCAAACAGATGGTTAACGCCCATATCAACGATCAACACTTCCGCGTTCTGCTGTCTTGCCAGAACATTTATTGCGGCGCCACCATCAAGAAAATTTTGCACCATTTGGGGAGTAACTTCAGCGGGATAAGCACTGATGCCTTCTTCGGTGACCCCATGATCCGCAGTAAATACGATGACGGCTTTTTTGCTGATAGAAGGATGGTCTGTGTCCCGGATAGCCACATATTTTTTCGCCAAATCTTCCAGGAGGCCCAGGCTTCCCGGAGGTTTTGTGAGGGAATCGAGATGCGCCTGAGCGTTTTTTAGACGAAGTGGCGAAATGGATTTTATCGCACCCAGAGTGTCTCGAATAATATCAAGCATGGGTGCTGTTGACAAAGCCATCCCTTATTTTTTTACGCAGGGTCTTCTTCATTTTCTTCCGGTTCAAGTCCCGCCGCTTTTTGCGAATAACGCAGGTATTTGATGATTTCGGTTATTTCTTCAGGTGTCACGTTCTTTTTTTGCGAAGGCATTTTTCCGGTACCATCCAACACGGTCTCTTTAATGTCTGCGTCCGAGAAATTATTGGCGAGGAACTCCTCATCAATGAGCCTGGGTGCCTGAGTATGTTTGCCCATCGCATCGGAGCCGTGGCAATTGGAGCAGACCCTGTGAAAATATTGTTGCCCTTTTTTATATGGTTCTGGTACTTCCAGTGTGGGTTTCGGGGCGCATGCAAAAGCAAAAAGGGTATAGAAAAGTATTAAAAAATAGAATTTGACTTGTTCCATAAGCTGGAATTATTGCCTCCTTTTGACGAGATCCAGTTTTCCATCGTGATTTCTGTCTAATTCAACGCGTTCCATTTTTCCAGAGTCGTCAAAATATTCCCAGCGGTCGGCATTGCCATCAAAATTTGTATCGTGTTCCACTTTGGTCAGTTGCGTTGAATTTTTGAAGTATTGCCACTGGTCCGGTTTTCCGTCATGGTTGGTGTCGAAGTGGACGGACTCCAGTTTCTCATGCGCTCCAAAAAACTCCCACCGGTCAATGTTCCCATCATGAGAACTATCGTATTCAACCCGTTCCATATGGGCATCCTCAGAAAAATACTGAAAAACATCCATTTTGCCGTCCCGATTTTCGTCCGTCTCCAAGCGTATTACTTTTTTATTGGTTCCATATATTTCCCGCCAATCCATCAGTCCGGAATATTTGGAGTCCTTTTCAATGTATTCAAGGATGAAGTCTTTCGAGTAATGCTGGACCTGGTCCAGGGTTCCGTCAAAATTGCGATCCAACTCTACCCGCACCGGTTTTTCATTACCCTCAAAAATGTCGATTTGGTCAATCTTTCCATCCCCGTTTTTATCATATTCAATTTTCAGAAGACGGTCGTCGTCTGATTTATGTTGCCATTGATCCAGTTGGCCATCAAAGTCACTGTCCACCTGAATGACAACAGCCTCCGCAAAAGTCATCAGGCTAAAAAATAAGAATCCGGTTAAAAAATATTTCAATGTCCATCGCATCGTTTTCATGGCTCGTCCAGTATAAAGGAAATGGGAAGCTTAAATCTAATCGAATTCACTTTTAGAGTTTCCGGGATTTGAGGATAGGGCGCGGCATTTTTTATTGCAGACAGTGCCGCCTCGTCCAGAACTTTATAAGATGAAGTAAGGGCAATGGTGGAGTTTAAAAGGTCTCCATTGCGAGCCAGCATAAACTCAATAACAGGCTTCCCTTCCCATCCGCGTTTTCGAGCCAGGGTAGGATAATATTTTGCTTTTGCGA
>PCTK01000031.1:3894-4154 GCA_002786505.1 Nitrospinae bacterium CG22_combo_CG10-13_8_21_14_all_47_10
ATCTGTTTCCCCCGCGGGATGCCCGGGATTTTCAGACACAGAAGCCTCTGATTCCTCATCGACGAAACCCGCCGGTATGGCCGCTATCTGAACGGGATGTGTTTTTGGTGTCGGTGTCCAATATTCTAATGTTTGCACACTGGGTGCTGGGGAGCCTTTAAAAGGAGAGGTGCTCAATCCTCCTGTTATTATTCTTGCTGTGACTGCCCTGCTGAAAGAAGAGGTGGAAAGTGAATGCACGGAATAAGATGAAACCTCAG
>PCTK01000010.1:0-147 GCA_002786505.1 Nitrospinae bacterium CG22_combo_CG10-13_8_21_14_all_47_10
TGACCGCGATTTCTGATTTCTGGATTTCCTTTTTCCCCTCACCCAGAATTTTTGTGACATTCAGAATATCTGACTTCAGTTGGCGAAGGTCATCCGGTTGCATGGAAATTGACTGGTCCACACCGGGCATTTTACGGTCCAGAGTAA
>PCTK01000010.1:164-3816 GCA_002786505.1 Nitrospinae bacterium CG22_combo_CG10-13_8_21_14_all_47_10
ACCGCGCCCAAAGATGCCGCAACGACGGCGGAAAAATTATCCAAAGTATGATCGGATAGCCCGACCGGCAATTCAAATCGTTGCCGTAATCCGGCCATACAAGCCAGGTTCATCTCTTCATATTTGGAAGGATAGTTCGACACACAATGGAGAAGAATCACCGATTTCGCTTTGCGCAGTGCCTGCAACGCCTGGGCAATTTCCTCCTCGTTTCCCATCCCGGTCGAGAGCACCACCGGCAAACCGGTTTCGGCCACTCTTTCCAGAAACTGCGTGTAAGTCAAATCCGGGGACGCAATTTTCAGCGCAGGCACACCCAGTTCCACCAGCAGGTCCAATGAAGTATCATCAAAGGGAGTGGAAAACAGCGGAATGTTTAAAGTCCGTGCATGAGCGATGAGGACTTTATAATCTTCACGCGAAAGTTCGTAACGCTGGAAAAATTCATAGAAGGGGATTTCATTTCCCGGATGATCGGGATCGTCAGCCAGCAGGGTCTTTGAAATCATCTCCCCTGCTAAAAATGTTTGCAGTTTCACCGCATCAGCACCGTTTTCAGCGGCGGATTCAATCATGCGTTTTGCCAAGTCCACATTCCCGTTATGGTTGAAGCCGATTTCCGCCACCAAAAATGCGGGGTGCCCTGCGCCTAATTGTTTGCCGCAGAATTTCAAGTCTTGATCCATATTGAGTATTAATATCTCTTAAGGTAAACGGTATCCAACTTAACGGTTGTACAAGCCTGTCTCGTTAATTTTTCACCATATAGACAGCGGCCTGATCCCCCTGGGAAGCCGAGTTAAGCTCCCGAGCCATTGCCTTAAAGCTATCTATATCTTCCTGTGAAAAAATAGATTTGGCAGGATTTCTTCCATACGAATTTTCTGCCATCAAGGGGATGTCTTTTAAATATTGCTGGCTCCCCCAGAATTGAAACTCATCGGAGTCATAAACAATTTCTTTTATTTCAAATTGGGTTTTCCCGGCAAGAATTTTCAAGCTTTCCAGGGAATATAAAAAAAAATGCCTGGGAGCGTCCAGTTGCACCCAATCCGTTCCGTACTTCTCCCAGGCTTTTGAAGAGACCAGAGGAACCCTGATCAGGCACGCACCGCCAGAGGGCAATAGCCGATAAACCATCGCAAGTGTTTCTATTGGATTCGGCAAATGCTCAAAAGAATGATGAAACATAAACAGGTCCTGCTCTTCATTTAATTCATGCACCTGGGCTTTTCTAATGGTCAGGCCGTTGGGGTATTTCATGTCATTTTCAATATGAGGCTCTATTCCCAGCACATTTTCGAATCCCGCCTCCTTTAGAAAATAGAGAAGAAAACCAGTCCCACACCCCACATCCACGATTCGACTTTTACGGTTTAATTTTAAATGCGACAAGCTGGCCATGTCTGCCTCTTCCGGGTGGAGCAGGCTTATCAACCTGCCCCAAATTCCCTTCTTTAAAACAGCATAACGATCCCTGTTTCTTCTGGCCCACGTTTCAAAAAAATTTGAATATAAACTTTCCGGACTTTGCGAAAGACTATAATAATCCTGGTTATAGTAAGTCGACATGTCTGATGGAAATTGCGAGATTTGCAGACATTGGCATTTTGCGCATTGAAAGTAACAAAACTCTTCCCTCAATCCGAACATCATTTCGCGAGCATTATAAGCCGGACTATCGCCTGAAAAATCGCAAATGCGGCAAGTGTGATGATCCTGCTCAATAACTTCCATAATTCAAGTCAGCTTCCTGAAGAACGAAAAAACCATTTAGACCAGGGGTCTAATTTCGGATAGACATTGGCAACGAGTTGCCGTTGTTCATCGTTAAAGGGTTTCAAAAAAACCAGCAATGACACCAGCGTTATTAAATATAAAACCAGGTTAATGATCAAATGTCCAATATTCGACCAGGACAGTATCAAGGCGGGAATCGAAGCTACCAAACAATATAGAAAACACTTTCCAATAACAGGAAAAACGGACGCAATCTCCATTTCAGAAGAAATAACTTTTAACTGTCGCAAAACCATATAAACCATCGAAAGCCCTGTAGCTGTTATCGCCCCCATCATACCCAGAGCTGGTATCAGTATCAGGTTCAATCCAATATTCAAAATACTGCCTTCAGCAGTAGAGCGCAGGGCCATATCTCTCCGATGGATGACATATAAGGAGGACACGGTAAAATTTATTCCCAATGCAGTTTGAATTCCGGCAAAGGCCGCATAAACTGCCAAGGCGATTGTTCCCCCTAAAAATGCGGGACCGTATATAAAGCCGATCACATGGGATGCGTTCAATACACAAAAAACATATACGGGAACTGTCAAGTAAGAGGCAAACCCAACAATTTGACAAAACAGATTCCCAAGGCTCTTGATTCCGTCTTTTGCATGGGTCTCTGAAAACAGCGACAATGCCATCGGGGCGACCCCTGCAAGAAGAAAAGGCATTGCAATGCCCAAGCCTGTAGCGAGGTAATATAAACCAATATCCGCACGATCCACATTAAAAAAATTCATTAACAGAACATCACTTTGTGTCATCAAACCAAAACCTAAAAAGGCAACTCCGTAAGACACCCAGGCTAAATGCCCCATATCGGCCCATTCAGGTTTTTTTGCTGACCCTAAATACTGGTCCCGCCCAGTGGTCAGATAAATAAGACTCGTGATTCCTGTCGAAAAAATATACGCATAAAGCACTCCATAAATCCCATAATCCAGGCGGATGACCGCTATTAAAAATCCTAAATTTAATAAAGCGCCAAGAATTTCCGTTTTGGCTAAAGTTTTAAAGCGAAGCAATGTCATGAACAGGGTACTCAAAATAGAGTCGACCGTTATGACCATAAAATATAATATCAGCACCCAACGAAACTCAATGAGCCGCTGGTAGTGAATTATATTCAGGTAGTATGGCAGAAGAAAATAAATTGAAATGCTGAAACACAGAACTGTCAAAAACCTTAGAATCAATAACCTGCCAACCAAATACCGCCCTTCTGCTCCTGATGGGTCTTTAATATTAAGTTCGGGAAGTTTTTTATTGATCAACGTTTCAAAGCCAAAAGAAGCCAGTAACCGGACAAAAACCGGAATTACTAAAAGAGTGGCATAGTCTCCCAAACGCTCTTTACCCAGATAGCGTGTCAAGAAAATAGAGATCAAAAATAAAACAACCTGAACCCCGATTTTCCCCAAGGCTGTCCAGCCTACATTAGAGATGAATTTTTGAATTGGAGACAAGGCGAGAACCTCTAGCGAGCCGGAGAGTTACCAGTGGGAAAAAAGTGATACCATTACATCTTGCCAACTGCGTCTACTGCTGGCAGTTTAGCACGGCATATTATACACTAGTTAAGTTTTTGAGAACCCTGACAGCCGAAGGAGGAGCGCTTTGCAGTATAAAGTATTCATTGCAGTAGAATTCAAAGATCTGAGTGATGAGGCCCGCAAGGAAATTGCAGAGAGACTGGAAGAACACGGGTTGGAAAAAATCCCTACCATTAGTTCCGCATGGGAGTACGCCTGCGAAGCGGAGGACGAAACCGATGCAAAAGATAACGCCATCCAGACATTCGTCAATGTAGTCCGAACTCATCCTTGCGAGATGAGCCTTGTGGTTCAGGCCGGGACATCGCAAA